>NZ_JBLZFY010000064.1:0-24008 GCF_050753365.1 Geminocystis sp. CENA526 | reverse complement strand
CCGCCACTAACTCCGAAGAGTCCGTTCGACTTGCATGTGTTAAGCATACCGCCAGCGTTCATCCTGAGCCAGGATCAAACTCTCCATTGTAGATTCCCTTTCACCTCAGTTACTCAGTTTTCTATAACGAGCTTTTTGATTGCTCTTTGTTTTTTTAGTAATTTAATACTTGTTTTGTTAATTAAAGTTCTTTAACAAGGGTGTATGTTATACTTGAAAATGGCTTTTAAACTATTGAATTGTCTAGGTTCGTGGTGTTAGACGAGGCGTTTGCCCTCAATCGCACATTTACTAATATAACTAATGTTTTTAAAATGTGCAACTTTTTTGACTAACTTTTTTTAAACTTTTTGTTTTTGTGAACCTGAATCCTATGATAAATAAGAGTTTTAAGAGTTTAAGAAAGTTCACTTTTTTGTCTGAGGAGTTTATGAGTTATAACTAATTATTATTTTGAGTGATGTTTCTGGGTTTTTGTTTGCATCTCTAATCCAACTTTAGTTTAATGGGCTATAAGTTAATGATGGTTTTGTTGGGTTACGCTAACGCTAACCCAACCTACTAATTTAATGTTTTTTGGTGGGCAAGAAAAAAAGAAGACAGTTAATATAGATAAATTCTATAGTCTGTCTCCTTCTGGATTGTTAGGGGTGAATAGTAAAATTACGCTTCACTTTCGATTTGTAAAAACAATAATCCCATAACTACTGCGGGCATAACTAAGCCAACAGCAGGAACTAAAATACTAGGTAAAAAAGCGGCTGCAAAATCTCCAATCATGGTTGATATGTTCCTTATACTAAAATTTAAAGTTAACTAAAATGGATAATACTGTGAAGTTAGCTTAAAAAGGATCAAATATAAAGATTCTTAACAAAAAATCATCATTAGACCTCGATCGAGTTAAAGTAACCTAAAAATAGTCAACTTTTGATAAAAACTTTAAGGAGATTACATAAAAAGCAATGAGTATTGATGTAGTTAATTGCGGTAACGATCCTCAAGTAGGAAATCTCTCTACTCCCGTAAATGGATCAGCTTTTACTAAAGCCTTTATTAATGCCCTTCCTGCTTACCGTCAAGGTTTGTCAGCTAATCGTCGTGGGTTAGAAATTGGCATGGCTCATGGTTACTTATTATATGGACCTTTTGCAGTGTTGGGTCCTCTTCGTTTAACTGATTATGGACCTACTGCTGGTTTATTGGCAACTATTGGTTTAGTTTCTATCCTCACCATTTGTTTATCTATTTATGGTGCTGTGGGAGTAAGCAAACCTACCGAAACTTTAACAACTCCTAATGTGCCTATGGATTTGGCGACTAAAGAGGGTTGGAGTGAGTTTGCAGGTGGTTTCTTATTGGGTGCTTGTGGCGGTGCTTTTTTTGCATTCTTCTTATGTGAAACTCCCCACTTAAAACCTTTAATTGATGTTGCTAGTGGTGTTTGGTCATCATAGTCAATAATAAATAATCATTAATAATATGATAAAGGGTGGGCTATGCTCACCTTTTTCTTTTTTGATATTATCTGTTTCGATCGATAAATTCTATCTTAAACTAAAGTGAAAAATAGTTTTTTGAGCATTCTATTTACTTTTCTAAGTACTTTTGCTTAAATTAAGATAATTTTAATCGCAATCATGATAATTATATGAAACATAGTTTGGGTAATAGAATAGGTGTTTTTGATAGTGGAGTGGGGGGGTTAACGGTACTCCGTAAACTTTATCGTCACTTACCACAAGAATCTATCCTCTATTTTGCCGATACTCAACGTCTTCCTTATGGTACTCGTTCCAAAACTGAGATAATTTTATTTGTAAGAGAAATTCTTGATTGGATGGCAAATGAACAAGTCAAAATGGTAATCATGGCTTGTAATACCAGTTCTGCTTTAGCGTTAGAAGAAGTGCAATCAGAATATAATTTTCCTATTTTGGGCTTAATTCACTCTGGTGCGAAAGGTGCGGTTAAAAAGGGTAAAAGGATAGGAGTTATTTCCACTGTCGCTACGGCTAAAAGTAACGCTTATCGTAATGCTATCAAAGAAATTAATCCTCAAGTGGATGTTTGGCAGGTGGGATGTCCTGAATTTGTACCATTGATCGAACAAAATAGGATATATGATCCTTATACCAAGAAAGTAGCAGAGGATTATTTATCCTCTTTAATTAGGAATGATATTGATAGTCTTATCTATGGCTGTACCCATTACCCCCATTTACAGGGCTTGTTAAGAGAAATTCTACCATCCTCTGTTAATTTAATTGATCCTGCGGATTATGTAGTCAAAGCTATGGAAAAAGAGTTGGAGTTAATGAATTTAAGGAATCATGATATAGTTTTACCGACTCGTTTTTGTGTTAGTGGTGAACCAGAAGATTTTGCTAAAATTTCTAAACAGTGGTTAGGATTTACCCCCACCGTGGAAAAAATTTATTTACCTTCTATTACTCCTGTAACAAAACAATTAACCTCTTTAGACAATTATTTATATGCAGAAAGTGTAATGGTTTAAATCATTATTGGTAGTTGGTGGGCAATGCCCACCCTACATTGAGGCGATGGGTTATGATGAGAAAAGGATAAATGTTAAGTTATGTTAAGTAAATACCATGCAACAGCTAGAAAAACCTTCTCTATCATACTCTCTATCAGATTGGCGACAAGGTTATGAATCTCAATATCAAGAAAGAGAATATTTGATTGATGACATAGAAGGAGAAATTCCCTTAGATTTATCAGGCACATTATACCGCAATGGACCCGGATTGTTAGATGTTCATGGTACTCCTTTACAACATCCTTTTGATGGTGATGGGATGATTTGTGCTTTTACTTTTGATAATGGTAGTTGTTTTTTTCGTAATCGCTTTGTGCAAACAAAGGAATATTTGGAAGAACAAAAAGCTGGAAAAATGCTTTATCGGGGGGTGTTTGGTAGCCAAAAACCGGGGGGTTGGTTAGCAAATTTATTCGATATGCGTATTAAAAATATTGCTAATACTAATGTTCTCTATTGGGGTGATAAATTATTAGCTTTATGGGAGGCGGCACATCCTTATCGTCTCAATCCTGAAAATTTGGCAACTATTGGCTTGGATGACTTAGATGGTGTTTTACAAAAAGGGGATGTATTTAGCGCTCATCCTCGGATCGATCGAACCTCTCAATTTAATCATGGTAAACCATCTTTAGTCAATTTTGGCATTAAACAGGGAGTTTCTAGTACTATTACCATTTATGAATTTGACGAATTAGGCAAAATTATTCAAAAATATAGCCATGAAACGAAGGGGTTTTGCTTCATCCATGATTTTGTGATTACCCCTAACTACTGCATTTTGTTTCAAAATCCCACTACCTATAACCCTTTACCTTTTATTTTTGGATTGAGAGGTGCAGGAGAATGTCTTGATTTTGATAATAGCAAACCAACGAAAATTATTTTAATTCCTCGCAATACACCTCACGAAAAAGTTATTACCCTCGAAGCATCGGCAGGGTTTATTTTTCATCATAGCAACGCCTTTGAGATAAATAGGGAAGAAATCGTTGTGGATTCTATTTGTTATGAGCAATTAAGTCAAATTGATCCTGATAATAGTTATAAAGAGGTGGACTTTGATAAACTTGCACCGGGGCAATTATGGCGTTTTAAGCTAAATTTGGCAACCCAAAAAGTAACCAAAGAATTAATCAATCAGCGTTGTGTGGAATTTCCCTCTATTCACCCTGACAATGTAGGTAGAGATTATCGTTATATTTTTATTGGTGCTACGGATCATCCTACCAAAAATGCACCTTTACAAGCATTATTAAAATTAGATTTAGAAACTAAACAAGAACAATTATATTCTTTTGCTCCCAAAGGTTTTGTAAGTGAACCAGTATTTGTACCTAAAAATAATGCTTCTGGGGAAGATGATGGTTGGGTATTAATGTTAGTTTATGATTCTCGTCATCACCGTTCAGATTTGGTTATCTTTGATGGTAAGGATATTAGTCAACCTGTAGCAACATTGCATTTAAAGCAACATATTCCTTATGGATTGCATGGTAGTTTTCATAGTGCGAAATAAATTTGTCGAAATTTGTAGGTTGGGTTAATGATACCGTAACCTCAAACTTGTGCTAATCGTAGTCGAAGCATCTGCTAAAGCGATTAAGTGCTGATGCAAAATAAATGAATGGCTAAAGGGCTTAAAACAAACTAATAAAAATTTTGCAACTTTGAGGATACTGACAAGACTGTTTGCCATGATAAGACTTGAATCTAGGATATTTTGCTCTACCCTTAAAAAAGTTCCTAAATGCCTTAGTTAGATTGAGAGTCGCAGATTGCAATACTTGCGAATAACAGTCTCCTAACCAAGCCGTTTCTTCTTCCTTAGCTTTCTTTTGATTACTTGCAGATACTGTAAATATCACAGAAAAATATCCATAACGTATATGTCTTTCATTCAATGTTAATATGAAAGAAGTGAACTTTTACCAAACTAAATTTATGAGTTGGCGCAATACTACCGATATTAAAGACAAAATTTTTGGGGCGTTAGTTTACCTATTTCCCCTTTATTCTGGTTTCCAATTTGGAGGTTTTTTGATAGCACAATTTCCGATTTTAAACTTATTAGCGATTCCCCTTACTCCTTTAATTTTAATTAATAGTATTCCCTTTGGTCGTTTTATCCTATTTATAATTTTATATTCAGCAGTGGTGCGAAATTCCCGTATTAGTCACTTTATTCGCTTCAACACCATGCAATCTATTCTTATGGAAATCTTATTGATTTTAATTAGTTTAGTCATGAATGTTTTATTAGGTGGTTTAGGGGTTGGTTTATTAACAGAAACAATTTACAATACCATTTTTCTAGCGGTGTTAATCGGTTGTATTTATGGAATGTTTCAATCATTATCGGGAAAATATCCCGAAATTCCCCTAATTTCTGAGGCTGCATCAGGACAAGTTCCTTGGTAGGCTAAGTAAATAAAATAAAAATATAAGTAGATAGGTAAAATTAATTGTATGTTTACTTTGTGAAAGGCAAAAAGCATCGGGGCATAGGCAACAAAGATTATGGGTTATTTCCATTAATTTTAAAATATACAATCTATTTTGCTTTAATACTTATTCTCCCCTCCCCAGTTGATTTATGAGATGAAAACTTATGTTAAATTACACTCCCCTAACGATCGAAGAACTACAACAAGGCATTATTCTTCATCCCCTCACGGTATCACCTCAAGCTACTGTCAGAGAGGCGATCGCACAAATGAGTGGTATTCGTTCTTCTTGTGATACAGCCTATGATCAAGATAGGAATAAAAAATCTATAGAAACGGAAGCTCGATCGAGTTGTGTGATTGTAGTTGAAGATGAAAAAGTAATTGGTATTTTAACGGAGAGGGATATTGTTCGTTTAAGCATCGACAATCCATCACTGGATCATATCACCGTAGGGGAAGTTATGATTTCTCCCGTCATCATTTTTAGAAAAAGTCAATTTACTGATATATTTGTAGTAATTAATTTACTTTCTCAACATAACATTCGTCACCTTCCCATTTTAGATGATGACGATCGACTTATTGGCTTAATTACCCATGAAAGTTTAAGACAATTATCTCGCCCCATTGACTTATTAAAGTTACGACAAGTCAAAGAAGTAATGATTCATCAGGTTATCTGTGCCGATGAAAAAGTATCTTTGATGGAAATTGCTCAAAAAATGACTCATCATCGAGTAAGTTGTGTTGTTATTACAGGAAAAAGGGAGACAGAAGGGCAAATTCAAGAATTACCCGTTGGTATTGTCAGTGAGCGAGATTTAGTCCAATTTCAAGCACTATACCTGAATTTTGATAACTATCAAGCAGGAGATGTCATGAGTTATCCCCCGATAACCGTAGCCTTAGATGAATCTTTGTTGACAGTTCAACTGATGATGGAAAAACATTTTATTCGTCGTCTATTAGTTACAGGAGAAAAAGGGGACATTGTCGGTATCGTTACTCAAACTAATATTTTAAAAGCCCTTAATCCTGTGGAAATTTATAGCATGGCAACCATGTTAGAAGAAAGGGTGAAGCAATTAGAAATAGAAAAATATGCCCTTTTATATAACCGTAATCGAGAATTAGAGGAAATTGTTAAACAAAGAACCAAAGAATTAGAAAATAAAGCCAAAAGAGAAAAATTAATCGCTGAAATCACCAATCGCATTCGAGTTTCTCTACATCTTGAGGATATTTTAAATACTTGCGTGGAAGAATTACGAGCTTTTTCTGGGTGCGATCGAGTCTTAGTATATCAGTTTCAACCAGATTGGAGTGGTGTCATCGTTGCCGAATCCGTGAATGAAAAGTTCGATAAAGCAAAAGGAAATAAAGTTGAAGATACCTGTTTTCAAGAATATGTAGCTAGTAAAGTAAAATACAACATCGATGAAGCTATCGCCATTGATAATATTTACACGGGGGATTATCCTGATTGTTATATAGAATTTGTCGAACAATATCAGATCAAAGCTAATTTAATTGTACCGATTCGCTTACAAAATGAATTATGGGGACTTTTAATTGGGCATCAATGTCAAGATTTTCGACAATGGCAGGAGGAAGATATTACTCTGTTTCAAGAAATAGCCATCAATTTAGCTATCGCCATTCAACAATCTATCAACTATCACAAACTAGAAAATGAGTTAGAAGAAAGACAAAAAGCCGAAGAATCTCTTAAAGAGAGTGAAAGTCGTTTTCGTCAGTTAGCCGAAAATATTGATCAAGTTTTTTACTTAACAGACTTAGAAAAAGTGCAAATACTGTATATTAGTCCAACTTATGAAAATATTTGGGGAAAATCCTGTCAGAGTTTATATGAGAATGCTCGATCGTACATAGAAAGTGTTCATCCCGAAGATCAAAACCTTGTGGCTCAAGCCTATGAAAGTCAAAAATTAGGAGAACAAACTACCATAGAATATCGTATTGTTCGCCCAGATGGTGAAATTCGCTGGATTTTGGATCGCAATTTTCCCGTAAAAAGTTCAAGTGTCAACAGTAAGAGAGTTTGTGGTATTGCCGAAGATATAACAGAGGGTAAATTAAACGAGATAGAATTAATTAAATCTCAGCAACAAATAGAAATAACTACCTTCCGCTTGAAAGAAGCGCAAAGAATAGCAAAATTAGGACATTGGGAATATAATCACCCGAAAGATACTCTTTATTGGTCAAAACAGTGTTATTCTATCTGTGGAGTGAACCCTTCTGAGTTTACAGTATCTTACGATCGATTTTTAGATTTGGTACACCCTGACGATCGAGCCTTTATCAATGAAAACTATAATGATCATATCAAGAATCAGACAGAATATAACGTTTGTCATCGCATAATTACTCCTGATGGTACGATAAAATATGTACAAGAACAATGTGAAACAGAGTACGATGATAATGGTGCGCCTTTTATTTCTAGGGGTACAGTTCAAGATATAACCAAATTAAAACAAGCTGAATTAAAACTAGCACAATTAAATCATGAATTAGAAATTAAAGTAGCCCAGCGTACCCATGAACTATGGAGAATCAATCATCTACAAACAATGATTCTTGATAGTACCGACTATTCCATTATTTCCACTGACTGTAATGGTTATATTCAAACTTTTAACCTTGGGGCGGAAAAAATGTTGGGTTATTGCGCCGAAGAAGTTGTCGGAAAAGCGACTCCTTTACTATTTGTGGATTTACAAGAAGTCCAAGCCCTTGCTGTGCAATTATCTCAAGAGTTAGGGCAGGAAATTCCCCAAGATATTACCGCTTTTATCATCAAATCACGGTTAGGTATGGTGAATGAATTTACCATTAACAATATTAGAAAAGATGGAACTCGTTTTCCCATCTTGATGGTGATTAATCCTTTAAAAAATGAAGAAGAAGAAATTATTGGTTTTTTAGGTATTGGTAAAGATATTACTAAAGAAGAAGAAGCCAGAATCTATCGTCAACAAGCGGAAAAAGCCTTAAGAGATAGTGAATTACGTTTTCGCCGTATTTTTGAGTCTAACGTTGTCGGTTTTATGTTTACCGATTTTACAGGCAAAATTACGGAAGCCAACGATCGATTTTTGGAGATGTTGGGCTACACCAGAGCGGAATTAGAATCTGGAATGCTTAATTGGGCAACCATGACACCTCCTGAATATCATCACACAGACATATCAGTGATCGAATATCTGAAAATTCATCGTACGATCGAACCTTGGGAAAAAGCCTATTATCATAAAGACGGGCATTTAGTTTCAGTTTTAATTGGGGTGGCGTTAATGATAGAAGATGATACATCTGTTTGTGTGATTATGGATATAAGCGATCGTAAAGACACAGAACGTAAATTAGAACAATCCCAACATTTTTTACAAACCCTTTTAGATACTTTACCCGTATGTGTGGTGTGGAAAGATCGAGAATCTAATCTTCTCGGTTGTAATCGTACCCTAGCTCGTTTAATGAATATTTCCGATACCATTGATATTAGTAATCCCAGTGAAATCAATTTCTCTTTTACTGCGGAAGAATTAGCTAAATGTCATCAGGATGATCTCGAAGTCATCACTTCTGGACAACCTAAACTATCCATAGAACAAACTTTTACTTTACCTAATGGCGAGGTGATGTGGGCAGAAACCAATAAAACCCCCCTCAAAAATAATCAAGGGGAAATTGTTGGTTTAGTGGGTATTTTTTATGATGTTACTCAGAAAAGACGGAATGAAATAGAAAAACAAAAATTATTACAAGAATTATCCGCCTTTAAACAAGGGTTAGATCAATCCGCCATTGTCGTTATGACTGATGCTAATGGAGTTATTACTTACGGAAACGATCGATTTATCAAAGTTTCAGGTTATAGTAAACAAGAATTAATCGGCAATACCCATAAGATAATTAACTCTGGTTATCATTCTCGCAGTTTCTTTAAAAATCTTTGGGAAACCATCAACAAAGGGGAAATTTGGCGAGGAGAAATTTGTAATCGCAATAAATCAGGTCATTTTTACTGGGTAGAAAGTACGATCGTACCCTTTTTAGATCAACAAGGTAAACCATTTCAATATTTAGCCATTCGCTTTGATATTACTGCCCGAAAACTGGGAGAAATCAGAATCCAAAAAGAAAATGCCTTCAGACAACAAATTCTCGAACAAATGGGAGACGGTTTATGTGTTTGTTACGACATTAATGAACATCCTTTTGTCCGTTTTACCTTGTGGAATCCCAAAATGGAGATAATTACGGGTTATACCCTTGAAGAAATCAACCAATTAGGATGGTATCAAAGTTTATATCCAAATCCGGAAATTCAGGCTCAAGCCATAGCCAGAATGCAAAGAATGCGTCAAGGAGATAATATGGTGGCTGAAGAATGGGAAATTTACACTAAACATGGCACTAAGCGCACGGTGACAATTTCCACATCTATTCTCAATAAGGATGCTAATAGTAATATTACATTTGTTCTTGGAGTTATTCAAGACATTACGGAAAGAAAAGCCAAAGAAAAAGAAAATATAGTCTTAAAAGAACGGTTAGAATTTGTATTATCATCTAGCCCTGCAATCATTTATAGTTGTGAAGCTAATCTCCTTAACAATCCTCTCAAATTTATTAGTCAAAATGTAAAAACCATTGTCAACTATGACTCAGCCGACTTTTTATCCCATTTGTATAAATGGAGTGAGTTTATCCATCCCGAAGATTATGAAATTGTCAGAAAAGAAATAGTAGAAGAACTTTTTACCAGTAACCATTGTCGTACTGAATACCGCTTTTTGACAGGGGATAATAAATATATTTGGTTACAAGATGAGATGATGCTGTGGCGTGATGCGGACGGTAATCCTACGGAAATTGTCGGTTATGTGGCAAATATTAATGAACGCAAACAAGCCCAATTACTATTAAAGAACAAAACCAAGGAGCTCGATCGATTTTTCTCCCTCGCCATTGACTTACTCTGTATTGCTAACGTGGAAGGTTATTTTTTAAGAGTTAACACCGAATGGGAAAAAGTTTTAGGTTATCCCCTTAACCAACTAGAAGGCTCAAGATTTTTAGACTATGTTCACCCTGACGATTTACCAGCTACCTTAGAAGCCATTAATCACATGAAACTAGGGCAAGGAGTTTCTTCCTTTATCAATCGTTACCGTTGTGCTGATGGTAGTTATCGATGGTTAGAATGGCGTAGCGCTCCCACAGATAATTACATCTATGCCGCCGCTAGAGACATCACCGAAAGAAGAAAAAATGAAGAACACATTAATCGACAACTAGCCGCCATGGAAGCCGCCCTTAACGGTATTGCTGTTTTACAAGGAGACAATTTTCTTTATACCAATAAATCTCACCATGAAATGTTCGGTTATGAGCAAGGGGAATTAATTGGCAAAGACTGGCGTATCCTCTATTATCCCGAAGAAATAGACATTGTTGAACGGGAGGTTTTACCTCAATTGATGACAGAGGGGGCTTCTTGGTATGGAGAAATAAAAGCAAAAAGAAAAGATGGCTCAACTTTTGAAGAAGGTTTATCTTTAACCATAGCAAAAGATGGTTTACTGATATGTATTTGTCAAGACATCACCGAAAGAAAAGAATATGAACGGGAAAAATCTGCTTTAATTAATACCATTCAAAGAAATAATGACTTACTTTCTACGATGAGTCGGGCAGAATCTCAGTTTATCACCGCCGAGAATCGCTTAACTATTTTTGAACAACTACTTACTGACTTATTAGAATTAACCGATAGTGAATATGGTTTTATCGGTGAAGTGTTATTTAGAAAAGACGGTAGTGCCGTGATGGAAGAAAACTTCTTAAAAATTAAGGGAGTGCCTTATTTACAAACTCATAGCGTCACCAATATTGCTTGGAATGAAGAAACCCAGAAATTGTACGAGGAAAATTATGAGAAAGGTATGCAGTTTACCAATATGAATACCCTGTTTGGGGCGGTGATTATGACAGGAAAAGCAGTCATTGCCAATAATCCTAGCACCGATCCTCGCCGTGGTGGTATTCCCGACGGACATCCTCCCTTAAATGCCTTTTTGGGCTTACCTTTCTTCAGTGGCGATAATTTAATCGGTATTGTCGGTATTGCTAACGCCCCCGGCGGTTATGATCAATCTATGATCGAATATCTACAACCGTTTTTGATGACTTGTAGTATTTTAATCGAAGGTTATCGTCTCGATCGACGGAAGAAATTAACGGAAGAGCAATTATTCCAAAGTAATCAAGACTTAATCCGAGCTAATCGCCTCAAAGACGAATTTTTGGCAAATATGAGCCACGAATTGCGCACACCTCTTAACGCCATTTTAGGGATGACAGAAGGCTTATGCGAAGAGGTATTTGGTGACATTAACGAAAGACAACTGAAAGCCTTAAAAACGATCGATCGTAGTGGAACACATTTACTAGAATTAATCAACGATATTCTCGATTTAGCCAAAATTGAAGCCGAACACCTAGAGTTACAGTTAGATACTGTCTCATTAAATAGTCTTTGTGAATCTAGTTTAACCTTTGTTAAACAACTAGCTTTGAAAAAGAGAATACAACTAAAAACCGAGCTTCCGTCCAATATACCTTGTCTGACGATAGATGAAAGAAGAATCCGACAAGTATTAATTAATTTGCTCAACAATGCGGTTAAATTCACCACAGAAGGAGGCAATATCACCATTAAAGTTAACAATAATCCTCCTCCTGAAAAAACTAATTTTGTTACCCAAATTTTTGAAAATCCAGAAAATATCACTCACAACTATATTTATATTTCCATTATCGATACGGGTATTGGTATCCCCCCCAATAAAATTAACACTTTATTCGAGCCTTTTGTGCAAGTCGATACTGCTTTAAATCGTCAATATTCAGGCACGGGCTTAGGGTTAGCTTTAGTTAAAAAAATTGTTGAATTACATGGAGGATATATGATTCTCAGTAGCAAACTAGGGGTAGGAAGTTGTTTTACTATTGCTTTACCTTATACCCCTTCTGTTTCCATTCCATCAACAGATAATAACCAAGAAACAACACCAGCGAATATAGCTCAAACTCCCATTAAAGAAGCCTTAATTTTACTGGTAGAGGATAACGAGGCGAATATTAGTACTATTTCCAGTTATTTAAAAGCTAAAGGTTATCGTTTAATTCTCGCCGAAAATGGAGAAGATGCCATCGTTCTAGCTCGATCGGAAAAACCAGATATAATTTTAATGGATATTCAAATGCCCAAAATGAGTGGTTTAGAAGCCATTGAAAGGATACGCCAAAATCCCGAATGTGTTGATATACCTATTATTGCTCTAACTGCCCTAGCTATGGAAAACGATCGAGAAAAATGTTTACAAATAGGTGCTAATGAATATTTAACGAAGCCATTGAAACTCAAAGAATTAGTCGCTAAAATTCAAGAATTGTTAACGAGGGGATTAGGGAATTAGGGAATTAGGGAAAATTTGTTAATTAGACATCTCCAGAAAAGATTTTTTATTGGTTTGTAGTAAGGGTTTCAACCCTTGTTTTGGCAATTAATGGATATGTCTATTAAAAATCTTGATATTTTTTATGAAAATTGAACTAATAAAATGCAATTTTACTTCTTATTCCTTATTCCTTACTCACTTATTACCTATTACCTACCTTTATCAAAAGACTTTTTCAGCAACTCCTGCTTAAACATTGTCAAAATGTCACCACACTGCGGATAGATTCTCCCTTGTGCATTAAATCAAAAGCGGTGTTAATTTCTTCTAAGGGCATCACATGGGTTATTAAATCATCAATATTGATCTTACCTTCTTTGTACCAATCCACAATTTTTGGTACATCAGTTCTACCTCTTGCCCCTCCAAAGGCACTGCCCTTCCAAACTCTACCTGTAACTAATTGGAAAGGTCTTGTACTGATTTCTTCCCCTGCTCCTGCCACACCGATAATGGTGGAAACTCCCCAACCTTTATGACAAGATTCTAAGGCTTGACGCATAACTTTAGTATTTCCAATACATTCAAAAGTGTAATCTGCTCCTCCTTTCGTTAAATCCACTAAATAGGGTACTAAATCCCCTTCTACTTCTTGGGGATTAACAAAATGTGTCATGCCAAACTTTTCACCGATCGATCGTTTGCTAGGATTAATATCCACACCGATAATCATATCTGCACCCACCATGCGACAGGCTTGGATAACATTTAAACCGATACCGCCTAAGCCAAACACAATCACATTTGCCCCTGCTTCCACCTTAGCGGTATTAATTACAGCACCTATTCCCGTAGTGACACCACAACCGATATAACAAACCTTGTCAAAGGGTACATCAGGGCGAATTTTTGCTAAAGCAATTTCAGGCACAACGGTATAATTAGCGAAAGTGGAAGTTCCCATATAATGAAATAAAGGTTTACCATCAAGGGAAAAACGACTACTACCATCGGGCATTAACCCTTTACCCTGAGTAACTCTGATGGCTTGACAAAGATTGGTTTTGAAACTGAGACAGTATTCACACTCTCGACATTCTGGCACATATAAGGGTATGACATGATCTCCCACTTTGAGGCTTTTTACACCCTTACCTACTTCTACCACCACTCCAGACCCTTCGTGACCTAAAATACTAGGAAATAAACCTTCGGGGTCTTTTCCTGATAAAGTATAGGCATCGGTATGACAAATTCCAGTGGCTTTGATTTCGACTAAGACTTCCCCCGCTTGGGGTGGTTGTAAATCAATGGTTTCGATCGAGAGGGGTTTTCCTGCTTCTAAGGCAACGGCGGCTTTTACTTTCATATTGGGCTATAAAAAAGAATAAAATAAGGATACTATAGCTTTGATTATTTTAAAATAGAAAAAAATATAAGTTAAATAGGGTTTGCTAAATAACTCAGAAGACTATTAAAATTACAGATTTAGGCATAATACATTAACCAAAAAGTGCGCGGTTTTCGCAATTTTTACTCAAAAAATGAGCATTTTTTACTAAATTTTATTTAAAACAACTTTGTAATTATACGCCAATACAAAGCCTCAAAACCTTGATTTTGTCATTTATTCACTCTTCCCTTTTCCCTTTTCCCTTTTCCCTCTCTTCATCAAAATACTTTTTCAGCATCCCCTAAATACGTCACCTTAACCATTCTTGAATAAAAGATTCTATTTCCTCGATTTCAAAACTTTTAGCTAAACTTAACACTTTATTGACAAAGGGAAGATAACTAGAATTGCGATCGCTCATCGTTTTCACAGTTTCGACTAATTTTGTGATTAAACCATCTTGAGTAATGCTTAAAAGGCTTTGTAAATCCTCTTGAGGGGGAATAATCATTTCCGTTGCCGTTGGGGTTAATGATGTGTTAATCTCCTTATACTGCCAAGTAAGATGTAAATGTTTAGTTAATGACTCTAATAATTTATTAGCATCCACTGGTTTAGGAAGAAAATCATCCCCCCCAATCTCAAGGCTGATTTGTTGATCTCGATCGGACACTGAAGCCGAAGAAACAATGATTTTTAATGTTTGAAATTGGGAATCATTCTTGACTTTTTTGATTAAATCATAACCGTTCATCACTGGCATAATAATATCAGTAATCATGACATTAATGCTGTTATTTTGAAGGATGTTGAAGGCTTCCTCCCCGTTTTCTGCTTCTTTGAGGATAAAGCCGAGGGGTTCGAGTAAATTAACCAAAACTGAACGGTTTTCCCAACGATCATCCACTACTAAAATAGTAACTGTATCTTCTTCATAACCGATAATTTGAGCCTCATCTTTGAACAATAATTCTTCTTTCCAACTTTGAGAAATGGGGCAATTAAGCCGAAACCAAAAATCACTCCCCTTTCCTAGGGTACTTTTTACTTTGATAGTGCTATCCATTAAATGAGCAATTTTTTGCGTAATAGCTAATCCTAATCCTGTGCCTTCTGTATAGCGATTTTTGTCTTTCCCTACTTGTTCAAAGACTTGAAATATTTGTGGTAATTCTTTTTCAGCGATACCTATACCCGTATCTCCTACCTCAAATTTAATTTGACAATAGTAACTATTTTGTAAACTATACTTAACTCGATCGCAATCTAGCTGTTGCTGACAAATGGAACATTGTTCAAGTTTAATGGGGAATATACCCTCAGCTTTGACATTTAAAGTAACATTACCCTCATCAGTGAATTTAATGGCATTAGTGAGTAAATTAATTAAAATTTGTCGTAAGCGTTTTTCATCAGTCACGATCGCATCTGGAAGGTTAGGATCATAATGATAGATGAAATCAATACCCTTTTTATCAGAACGCACTTTGATCATATCAACTACGCCCTCTAAAAACGAACTAAGATGAACAACCGTGGGATTTAACTCGAATTTTTGGGCTTCTATTTTCGCTAAGTCTAATATATCGTTGATTAAAGTTAATAAATGATTACCGCATTGATAGATAATATCGATACCATTACGCTCTTTTTCGGGTATAAAAGGTGAACGATTAAGAATTTGGGCATAACCTAGAATACCGTTTAAAGGAGTGCGCAATTCATGACTCATATTCGCTAAAAATTCACTTTTTGCCTGATTGGCTTTATCGGCTTCTTCTTTGGCAAGAATTAGTTCTTGTGTTCTAATTTGGATTCTTCTTTCTAAATCCTGATTGAGAAGTTGTAATTGCTGTTCTGCTTCATGTCTAGCGATAATTCCTCCAATACTACCTGCGATCGCCCTCAGAGTCGAAATTTCGATTTCTTTCCAATTTTGTTCTTGGTGGCAGTCATCAAAACCGACTAATCCCCAAAAATTATCTTTAATTAAAATTGGTACAATTAATATTGAAATAATCCCTTGGAATTCAAGTTGATTTTTTTCCTCTTCAGGAAAATCTCCCACATTCCCCTCGATTACACCGCCGACTTTAAGAGTGTTATACCATCGAGGAACCATATCTTCAAATAAAATATTTTGTAAGTCGGGGTTATTTATTTGAGGGGTAATTCCTTGGGCTACCCATTCCCATAATTGACTACAGGCAGGGCGTTGATTTTCGGGGTGAGGATGTACATGAAAAATATAGATTCGATCGACTTCTGTAGCTTGTCCGAGAGTCGCCAATACTTCATTAATACCCTGAGAATAATCCGCCATCGTTAACAGATAATTTGTCGCATCTGCCACTCCTTTTAATAAACGCTCAACCCGAAGCAATTTTTTTTTCATAAAAATATCAATCATGAGATAGTTACTAATTTTATGGATATTTATCCAATTAACTAGCTTTATCAAAATTTTGGGGGCTAAAACCCCCTCCTTCACTGATTGAGAGAGGGAAAAGGGAAGAGGGAATAGTTGTAGTTATTTTCAAGAATCAATAAAAAATATTCAGGACAACTATGGATTCTTTCTTCCAAATCTTTTTTCCCTGTAAGAGTATTGCAATTTGGACAAGTAAAAACAGGCTAATCAGTTTTTAAAACAGGTGCTAGTTTGATATTTTTTGCCAAACCGAAAAATTCTAAAAATTTAATGGTAAACCATGTTAAATCAAGTTCCCACCACTGAAAACCGTGACGTGCAGAATATTGGTAAGCATGGTGATTGTTGTGCCAACCTTCGCCAAAAGTTAATAAGGCAACCCACCAACAGTTACGAGAGTGATCGTTAGATTCGTGACTGACATAACCAAATTTATGGGTAGCACTGTTAACAAACCAAGTTACATGGAATACCAATACTAAACGGAGGAAAATACCCCAGACAACTAAAGAAACTCCACCCCACCAGAATAATAATAAACCGAGAACAACTTGAATGGGAATAAAATATTTTTCACAGAAAAGATAGAAAGGATCGTTTTGAATATCTTTTGTATATTTGGAAACGTGTTGATTTGCAGGATTTTTAATGAACATCCAACCCATGTGACTCCACCAAAAACCTTTATTAGAATCATGGGGATCACCTTCGTGATCAGAATATTTATGATGAATACGGTGTAAACCTACCCAAGAAATTGGTCCTCCTTGACAGGCTAATGCACCACAAAAAACGAGAACATACTCTACCCATTTTGGTGCATCAAAGCTACGATGAGAAACGAAACGGTGATAGCCTAAGGTTATGCCTATACAAGCCGTCAGCCAGTATAAGAAAGCTGTTACTCCTACTGCTTTCCAACTAAAATTACTAGGTAAAAACGCAAATAAAGCTACTAGGTGAATAGTAGCCATGTAAATAATAATATGCCATGCTAGAGGCGGTTTTTCGGAAGTTGTAACTGTCATTTTTAAGATGTGAACTATATTTTGTTTTTATTTTACTATTTTGGACTGTTGGTGAAGTTAAAATTTTGTTAAATTTTTATATTATAACTTGTGGTAAAACCCATAAAACAGACGCAAAATTACAGGGATTATCGATCGAGTCAACCCAAGTTTATTTTTTTTAATTGACTCATGTTAGATCATTCCCATTAAATTATAAACTATAAATTGAGATTGATAATTATAATTTTTTGTACAAATCTCAAAGCCTTATTTTAATTAACTTTGATCAATTTTTCAAGGACAAAATTTAAAGATTATTTATAAAAAAACTTAGCGAACAGATTATAAAATGAACACAAATTTTTTGATTCCTTCCTTAACCCAAATCCAAGAAAAAGTCCGTAATATAAATGATGAACCTTTAGAAATTCTCCCTTGGGAGCAAATTGAACCATGGAAAAATAGAATTAGTCAACTCAAAATAAAAAGTGGTATTCCTTCTTATCTGATTATTCCTAATACCAAGGATATGTTATCACAGTTTTTGAATGTTTGTGACGAACATCTTTATCCGATTTTTCCTCTCGGTAACGGTAGCAAGATTTCTTGGGGTAAATTACCTCCTCAAGCTAAGATATTTGTTAGTACTCAAAAGCTCGATCGAATCGTTGATCATGCTGTGGAAGATTTAACCGTTACCGTAGAATCAGGCATGACGCTCAAAAATTTACAGAATTTTTTAAGATTACAAAATCAATTCTTACCCATTGATCCTTGTTTTCCTGAATCTGCCACCATAGGAGGGATTATTGCCACAGCAAACACTGGAAGTTGGAGACAAAGATACGGGGGGGTAAGGGATTTATTGCTAGGAATTTCTTTTATGAGAGGTGATGGCAAAGAAGCCAAAGCAGGGGGGAGAGTCGTCAAAAATGTAGCAGGTTATGACTTAATGAAACTTTTTACAGGTTCTTATGGTAATCTAGGAATCATTACTGAGGCAACATTTCGTTTATTTCCTTTACCAGAAAACTCTTTAACCGTGATGGTGACAGGAGAAAAAGAGTCTATTTATCAGTTACAAAAAACCGTCAGCGCTTCGGGATTAACTCCTACTGCCATGGATTTATGCTCAAAATCTTTAGTTAAAAGCCATGATTTAGGTACAGGATTCGGCTTAATTTTTCGTTTTCAAGGTATCACAGAAAGTATTAAACAACAGTCTTCCCAAGTACAAAATATAGCAGAAAAATTTGATTTATCCACAAAAATTTATCAAAATCAAGAAGAATTAAATCTTTGGGAAAACCTCCCATTAAAAACCTATCAAGGAGATGTTATTTGTAAAGTGGGAATTTTACCAAGTCAAGCTCTTAATTTATTAGATAAATTTGATAATAATGGCTTAATTAATGTTAGTCAAGGCATCGGTTTTTTATCTTTTATGAATGATATAAAAAGTCATCAAATCTTAAATGTACGGCAATTTTGTACAGAAAATAGTGGATTTTTAACCATATTAAAAGCCCCCTTTAAAGAACAAATTGAGCCTTGGGGTTATGTTGGTAATGGTTTACCAATGATGAAGACGATTAAACACAATTTTGATCCTCGTGGAGTATTTATCGATCGATTATAAGTTATATCGGGTTTTATTTTTTGAAGCTAAAATGTTGGGTTGCTACGCTTAACCCAACCTACTGATTAAGATTATTGATTGTCTGGATTATTTAACCAATTTTCTAAGTCGGAGATACCCTCAAAATCCAGTAAGGCTTCCCCTAATGATTCTAGCTGAGGAATGGACATCGATCGAACTTTTGCTAATAAATCATCATTGAGATTACCACAACGACGATTTAATAAGCGGATAACCATGTTTGCTTCGGCTTCTTGTGTTGCTTCAGTGCGTCCAAGTTGTATTCCCTCTGTACGTCCAAGAGCGAATACTTGTTGATAAAAACGAGTTTGTGTGATGTCGGCTTCTCTTAAGTTAATCATTTTCTGTATCTCCTCTATAGATAATTTAGGAAATTTATTTACCAGTATAGCCTCAATTAAATCTAATCTTAAGTTGAATTGTGCTTGATTTTGCGCACTTTCTAAAATACGATTTGCTTCCGATACGGCTTGATTTTCGGGAGTTACTATTAATTTTAATAAGGCTAAATTCGGGCTTAAATTTTCTTGGTTTAATAAATCACATAAAAATAATCTTTGTACTCGATTATCAAGTAAATCTTGATAGGGTTTTTCACTACCTAAATCTTGATTTCGATGATTTAAAATTAACAATCCTCGCCAATTTCTGTTAACTTTATACTGATGAATATAAACGAAGATTCCCCCAAAATAACGACTATAAAATTCAGTATCATTCTGCATTTGTGCTTCGAGAAACACGAGGGGTATATTTTCATTATCCCCTAGGGGTGTTAATAATCCATCCAGACGAAATTCTTTTTCTTTGACGACGGGAGCTTTATAATCAAACTCACAACCATCTGGTATTTCTGGGATTAATTCGGAGATAAGGCTTGATTGATTTAAAAATATTCGGTAAAATAATTTATCTGTTTTCATTTTTTTACTTAAATGTTGGGTTGCTACGCTTAACCCAACCTACTGATTAAGATTATTGATTGTGTGGATAATGATGTTTACCTCTGCAAAACTTCTTTCCCAATTCATATCTTCTTTTTTGTTAAAATGATATTTAATTGGAAATTATGTTACCTTTTTTAGAGTTCGATCGAGTTTTTTAAATAGTATTCTATCCTTAGAGTTTTAATGACTGGAGAAGTCTCAATGTAAGGAAAATCCTCTTATATCTGATGACTATAGAAGCAATCATTCATAGTAATTATTCTATTCATACCATTTGCAACAGCAATGAAAATCATCAATCGTGATAGGGTTGTTAAGTTTATAAAATATGGTGTATTGTTAAGTTCGATCGGACTGTTGTTTTTTAGCTATCAAACAAGGGTTATTGGGGAAAAAAAATCTTCTCCATTGATGATTCGAGTTGGAGTTTATCAAAATAGTCCAAAAGTATTTATTGATAAGAATGATCAACCGGCGGGTTTTTGGATAGACTTAGTTGATGGTATTGCTAAAGCTGAAAATTGGTTAGTAACTTATATTCCTTGTCAGTGGCAAGAATGTCTTAATAAAGTGGAAACGGGGCAAATTGATGTAATGATAGATGTTGCCCATTCAGATAATCGAGAATTACTTTATAGTTTCAACAATGAAGTAGTATTGGCTAGTTGGTCACAAGTGTATGCTCGTCGTGGTTTAAATTTAAACTCTATTCTTGATCTTGATGAAAAAAAAATTGGTATTCTTAAATCTAGTATTCAAAAAGAGATTTTACTTGAACAAATAAAGGCTTTTGGTATTAATCCAGAATTGATTGAAGTGGACAAATTACCAGAAATTTTTGCCCTCTTAGAAAAAGGTGAAATTGATGCAGGAATTGTTAATAATTTCTTTGGCACAAAATTTGCTAATAACTATAATATCGATCGAACTAATATTTTAATTAACCCTAGTCGTTTACATTTTATCGTCACTAAAGGTGATCCTTTATCTATATTACCCAGTTTCGATCAACAGTTAGAAGAACTCATTAATGATTCTAATTCTGTTTATTATCAAGCTCAAAAAACATGGCTTGAACCCAAAGCAAAATTTGGTTGGCAACAGATAAAATTGATTCTAATTAACTCTCTTATTTATAGCCCATTTTTTGTCATCATTTTTCTAGCACTTTGGAATTATTTTTTAAAAAAAGAGATCAATCATCGTAAAAAAATTGAAAATAATTTACAAGAAAGTCAACAACGTTATTCTAGTTTAGCATCTGCTGTACCCGTGGGAATTTTTCGCACTAATTTTGATCATCAATGTCTTTATGTTAATGATTATTGTTGTGAATTAATGGGGCTTCCCCCTCAAAAAATTATCGGATTAGGATGGCTTAACGGCATATATTCAGAAGACAGAGAAATAATACTACAACATTGGGATAAATGTATTGAAGAAAATAAACAATTTGAATTAGAATACCGTTTTCAACGTCCAGACGGTGACATTATCTGGGTTTATGGGCAGTGTATTGCAGAGTTCGAGCGAAATCACAACATCAAAGGTTATGTAGGCACAATTACTAATATAACCGATCGAGTGATCATGGAAAGACAATTAAAATATGATACCCTCCATGACAAATTAACAGGATTAGCAAATCGCACTCAAATAATGGAAAAACTCGAATTAGCCATAGAAAGAAAAAAAAGCGATTCTGAGTATAACTTTTCGGTGTTATTTTTTGACTTAGATAACTTTAAAATAGTCAATGACAGTTTAGGGCATTTAGCAGGAGATGAATTATTAGTCGAAGTAGCAAAATTTCTACAAACCTATATATCAGATAACGACATAGTAGCTAGATTAGGGGGAGATGAATTTGTCATTTTACTACAAGAAATTGAAACCATAGATAACGCTATTAACCTAGCCACTCAAATTCTCAAAGGGTTGCAAATGCCATTTTTATTATCCCGTCGAGAAGTCTTTACCAATACCAGTATCGGCATTATTTTAGGAAACGAAAAACACAACTCCTCTCAAGATTTGTTACGAGAAGCCGATATAGCCATGTATAGAGCTAAAAAAACAGGAAAAGGACAATATGCTATATTTGATCCTGTTATGGATTTCAAAGCCACTGAAAGATTAAAATTAGAACGGGATTTGCGTATTGCCATTGAAGAAAATCAATTTAAGATTTATTATCAACCCATCGTAAACTTAGAGAGCAGAGAAATTCAAGGATTTGAAGCCTTAATTCGTTGGCAACATCCCGAAAAAGGTTTATTATCTCCCCTCGCCTTCATTGATGTAGCAGAAGAAACAGGGTTAATTATCCCCATTGGCACATGGATGTTAGAAAGTGCTTGTCAACAATTATTAATATGGCAAGAAACCTTTAACAAGCCTCTCAAAGTTAATGTTAACCTCTCCGTTAAGCAGTTACAGGAATCTTTATTAATCTTACTGGATGAATTATTGACTCATTATCCTTTGTTACCCCATACTTTAGGATTAGAAATCACCGAGAGTATGTTAATTCAAAATATCGCCGTCACCAGTGACTTACTCCATCAAATAAAAAATAAAGGTATTGCCATTAGTATTGATGACTTCGGTACAGGTTATTCTTGTTTTAGTTATTTACATCAACTGCCCGTAGATGCGTTGAAGATCGATCGAAGTTTTGTTAATATTTTAGACTTAGATAGTCGTAATCAAGTCATCGCCGAATCCATAATTTCCTTATCTGAATCCATTGGTATTTATACCGTAGCCGAAGGCATAGAAACCGAGAAACAAAAACAGTGGTTAAAAAATAAAGGATGTCTATTAGGGCAAGGATACTTATTTTCTCCTCCTGTTGATGCCATTTTAGCCACAAATTTTTTAAAATTTTTTCCATAAAATTAGAGCATCTTCACCAGTGGCTTTATAATATTTTTTGCGTCTTCCAGCCTCAATAAATCCGAATTTTTGATATAAATTTAAGGCTTTGATATTATTTTCTCCTACTTCTAAAGTTGCCCTTTCTAAAGATTTATTTTGAGCTTCTGTTAACAATTTATCTAATAATAATTTACCTAAACCTTGCCCTTGAAAATCAGGATGAATAGCTAAAATGGTAATATGTGCTTCCTCAAGAATTGACCAAAAACAACCTAAACCAATCACTTTTTCATTGTTATTAAGATCGATCGTCAGAATTAATAAGCAACTATTAGGGCTTTCTATTTCCCTCTTATAACCATCTAAACTCCATAAACCTCCAAAACAAAGATCATCTAATTCTAATACTTGATCCAGTTCTTTTTCTGTTAAATTTTTGATATTAATTACTTCCAAAGTCATATAAATTAAGTAGGGTTTGCTGAATAAGTCGGAAGACGAGGAAAATCAGAATTAAGAATTAAGAATTAAGAATTAAGAATTAAGAATTAAGAATTAAGAATTAAAAAATTCCACCTTTCTATCTGCCTATATTTTCCCTTTGCTTCCTTAATATATAAGATTTTATGACAAACACAAGTCCAAAACGAAAACTTACTGGTAAAGAAATTTTCAAGAAAGGTTTTGTTCTTCTTTCAGGTACTGCTTTTGTGTGGTTTTCGGTAGCAGGAGTAATAAAAATGATGACGACACCTGCCACGCCTCCTGCTAATACCCAAAATCAAGAAGAATTGTCGCCAGAGGCAAGGTTAGAAAAAGAAATGCTGGGTTATCAGTTAGTGTTAGATAAAGAGCCTGATAACGTTTTTGCCCTAGAAAAGTTGGTGGAAATTAATTTACAATTAGGTAATCTTTCCGATGCTTTACCCTTAACGGAAAAGTTAGTGGCATTACAACCCACTAATCAACGCTATCAAGACGTTTTGAAGATTATAAAACAAGGTTTAGAAGCAGAGAAAACTCAAACCCCTCCCCCTTCGGATTCTTCTAATATACCTGTTGCAAAATAAAAAGTAAAATCTGTTTTAGCTTTTCTTCGGCAAGAAGCCCCACACTGTATTTTTCGTTAAGAAATACCCACACAATCAGTGTGGGATGAATTGCCGTCCAGATTTATT
>NZ_JBLZFY010000063.1:0-24038 GCF_050753365.1 Geminocystis sp. CENA526 | reverse complement strand
ATGAGATAATATATCCTCAAGGAGAGTTTTGGAGTGATGAACCACCATTGGAAACTTATCAACATTTACAGCAAATTATTATCTTGCTTAAATCCTTACAATGGCTATGGCAGGATAAAAGCGATTATTTTTGTGCAGGTAATTTAACCATTTATTACAGTCCCAATCAAAAGAAATCAGAGTATTTTCGAGGACCAGATTTTTTTGTAGTTTTAGATACGACTAATGATGAAACTCGTAAAAGTTGGGTAGTATGGGAAGAAGGGGGAAAATATCCTAACGTTATTGTGGAAATTTTATCAGATAGTACTGCTAAGTTCGATCGAGATGGTAAAAAAGCGATTTATCAGGATATATTTAGAACACCAGATTATTTTTGGTTTGATCCTTTTACCTTAGAATTTCAAGGATTTACGTTAATTAGTGGTAAATATCAAGCTATAACTCCTAATGAGCAAGGGTGGTTATATTCAGAGCAATTAGAGTTATATTTGGGGTTACACGAGGGAAAACTGCGTTATTTTACTCCTGATGGTGAATTAGTGGCTACTCCCGAAGAATCCGCTATTAAGGAAAAACAAGAAAAAGAGTTGGCTTTACAAGAAATTGCACAATTAAAAGAGAAATTGAAACAATTAGGAATCAAAGATGAATTAATTTAAACACTATTAATTCTTGTTTTACAATGTTCATAAGCTAATTATTTATTATCAGGTTATATTATGCCCTCAACTCAAATTCTTATACCACCAGAAGTTACCAAAAATGAGATAATATATCCTCAAGGAGAGTTTTGGAGTGATGAACCACCATTGGAAACTTATCAACATTTACAGCAAATTATTATCTTGCTCAAATCCTTACAATGGCTATGGCAGGATAAAAGCGATTATTTTTGTGCAGGTAATTTAACCATTTATTACAGTCCCAATCAAAAGAAATCAGAGTATTTTCGAGGACCAGATTTTTTTGTAGTATTAGACACTAATAATGATGAAACTCGTAAAAGTTGGGTAGTGTGGGAAGAAGGAGGAAAATATCCTAATGTTATCGTAGAAATCTTATCGGACAGTACGGCTAAGTTCGATCGAGATGGCAAAAAAGCAATTTATCAGGATATATTTAGAACACCAGATTATTTTTGGTTTGATCCTTTTACCTTAGAATTTCAAGGATTTACGTTAATTAGTGGCACATATCAACCAATTAAAGCCAATGAAAAAGGTTGGTTATATTCAGAACAATTAGATTTATATTTGGGGTTACACGAGGGAAAATTGCGTTACTTTACCCCTAATGGTGAATTAGTGGCTACTCCCGAAGAATCCGCTATTCAAGAAAGACAAAAAGCACAACTAGCGGAAAATCTCGCTATTCAAGAAAGGCAACAAGTCGAAATTGAGCGTCAACAAAAAGAATATGAAAAACAACAAAAAGAGTTAGCTTTACAAGAAATTGCACAATTAAAAGAGAAATTGAAACAATTAGGGATTAACCCCGATGAAATTATCTAAATCCATGAGAAATTTTACATTAACAGCTTAATAATGCTTTAGCTTTCAATATAGTTTCTTCAAATTCCTTAGATTTGTCCGATAGAATAGTTATTGCCCCTCCAACGCCGATCGAACTGTGATTTGGGGTTATAATAGCGGTACGAATGACAATATTTAAGTCCATTGTGCCATTGAAAGCTAAAAATCCGATACTTCCCGAATAAATACCCCTTGCTTCCGTTTCTAATTCGTCTATAATCTCTAATGTTTTCTTTTTTGGTGCACCTGTCATTGAGCCTCCGGGAAAACAAGCCTTAATACAATCTATGGGTTTAACATCATTTCTAATTTTACCCTTGATAGTGGACACCATTTGATGTACTGTGCTATAGGTTTCGATCGACATAAGTTTAGGTACACAAACGCTACCGACTTGACAAACTCGACTTAAATCATGGCGCAATAAATCCACAATCATCAAGTTTTCGGCTTTCTCTTTTTCACTAAATTGTAGAGAGTTTTTTAGCTGTATATCTTCTTCTTTAGTTTTACCTCTTTTTACTGTACCTTTAATGGGTTTAGATTCTAAAATACCCTCTTTATCTAATAATAAAAACCTTTCAGGAGATGAGCAAACTATACCCATGTCATACCATTGTAAAAAAGCACTATAGGGTGCTGGATTTCTTTTTCTTAACTGTAAATAGTAGTTTAAAGGATTTTTAATAGTGGGTAAGTAAAGATGATTAGTTAAACAAATTTCGTAACTTTCTCCTGCTCTAATTTTTTCTAAACAAGTATCGATATTGTCTAAATATTGGTTTTTATTTCTACTTAATTTATATTGATTTGTAAAATTATAATCTTCGCTTATTTCTTCTTGTTTATTGCTATTTACTAAATTTTTTAGCTTATTTTCGATAGTTTGAAACCAATGTTCAGCTTGATTTTCTTGATTAATTTCATCAAAAAATATTAAATAAATATCTTGACAAATATGATCAAATATGATAGCTCGATCGACAAACATAAATTGAGCATCTGGTAAAGAAGATTGATGTTTATTTTCGCTACCGCATAGGGCTTTTAATTCATAACCAAAATAGCCCACTAAACCGCCATTAAAATTAAAAGGTAAATCGGGATTATCATAACTAAACTTGTCTAAAATATCCTGTAAAAACAGAAAAATATCTTTCTTTTTGACTTCTATTTGTTGATTGTTAATAACTTTAATTTCCTGTTTATTCACATTATATTCGACTAAAAAACTATGACCTCCTTGAGCATCTCCCATGTAAGAAAATCTGGATAAACCTTCTTCTACCATACTGGTATCTAACCAAAAACTATGATGAGATTTACTATAAAATTCTTTAAAAACTTTAGCAGAATCTAAAAATATATCTAGTTTTTTACTATAAATTTTATACTCAAAATTTTGATTTTTTGTGATAAGTTTCTCTTGATAATTATCTTTTTTTGTGTTAATAAAAATATTAGATGAGTTCGATCGATCTCTTCTTTTTTGATAATCTTGAGTTAAATTACGAAAATTAATAAGTAATTGTTTACCATAGCTTGAGCAAATAGATTCAGGATGAAATTGTACACCCCAAAAAGGCTTAAATTTGTGCTTAATTGCCATAATTAAATTATCCTCAGTAGTAGCGATAACTTCTAAATCTGACGGTAGAGGATTTTCAAGGATTAAAGAGTGATAACGCACCACTGAAAAAGGGGAAGGGATATGATAAAAAATACTATCCTGTTGATGATAAATATTACTGATTCTCCCGTGAAAAGGTTCGATCGATCTCTTAATTTTAGCACCGTAAAAATAACCTAAACCTTGATGCCCTAAACAAACACCTAAAAGGGGAATATTTGCCTTTAATAAAACTTCACCGCACACCCCAAAATCATCAATATTTGCAGGATTTCCTGACCCCGGAGAGAGTATAATATTATCAATATTAAGATTATTTATTTCCTGCCAAGATAACTCATTATTAGTAATAATTAAGGGATTAATACCGTTAACTTCAGCTAATAAATGATAAATATTGTAGGTAAAAGAATCAAAATTATCGATAATTAAACTTCTCATAAAATTTTTTACTCATTACTAGGACTTACGCAATAATAACTGTATTTTGTTGGGCAAATATAGGAATAATCGAATGTTACGAATTTATTAAAAATACTGATAACTATTGACTGATATTAACTTTGCCCCTGCCTCTTGCCTTTTGTCTCTCTTTATCAGTAAACTTGGATGCGTTCTAGCTTATTACCTCTTGCCAGTCTTCATCAGTAAACAATGACTTTTATTTTCATGATCAGCTTAATTTGATAATTTATCCTCAGTTTTACATTTTATTCGATCGAATGCTAATTTTGTGATGACAATAGCGAATAAAAATAGACTTAATTTTAACTTCTTATTTGATTTTGATTCATCTTTAGCTGAATTGACAAAAATGTATCATATAAAACCGTATGCAAAACCCTTTTAAGGTTACGATCGAAAGATTGTATTGTTAAACTTACTTGTTCGTGGGTTTAAATAAGGAATATTTAGTTAAAAAATAAATTGTTAGTCTGATTAACTTTAATTGGAGTATCATAACTGTTATCATAAACCGATGACATTGAAGGGGTATATAACTAAAATTCCTGAATTTACCCTTGATTAAGAACCCTACCCATAGATTAAGATAGATAAAAATATGATGACTTCAGCAACGACTACTATAACAGAAGAATTAAGTATTTATTCTAGCTCAGAATTATTATTGCGTCACCGATTAAAATTGGTTGAAAATTTATGGGAGTCAGTATTAACCAACGAATGTGGGCAAGAATTGGTGGATTTATTGGATAAACTGAAATCCGCCTGTTCACCTGAAGGGCAGACAAACAAAATACAAGAAGTTTCTGTTAGTAAATGGATAGAACAATTAGAATTAGATGATGCCATCAAAGCAGCGCGTGCTTTTGCCTTATACTTTCAGTTAATTAACATTGTTGAACAACATTACGAACAAAGAACACAAAAACTGATAAGAAGGACGACAACAGAGGATCAAGTTAACGCCATTCAACCCTTAGAATCAAAAAAACACAATCCTTTTGTACTAGACAATACCGAAGAAAATCAGAGTTACTTTAATCCGAAAGCAAATCCTGCTAGTGGCGGTACATTTCATTGGCTTTTCCCTTATCTACAAAAGTTGAATATGCCTCCGCCAAAAATTCAACAATTACTAGATCAATTAGATATTAGCTTAGTTTTTACCGCCCATCCTACGGAAATTGTGCGCCATACCATCCGTAAAAAGCAACGGCGTATTTCCCATTTTCTGGAAAAATTAGACACGGCAGAAGAATCTTTTCGTACTATGGGTTTAACTAACTCTTGGGAAGCAGAAAACTATCGGCAATGTTTGATGGAAGAAGTCCGTTTATGGTGGCGTACAGATGAACTGCATCAGTTTAAGCCAACGGTATTAGATGAAGTAGATTATGCTTTACATTATTTCCAAGAGGTACTTTTTAACACCTTACCTGAATTGTCCACCCGTTTAAAACAGGCTTTACATAGTACTTTTCCTCTTTTGAAACCTCCTACTCACAAGTTTTGCTATTTTGGCTCGTGGGTTGGAGGCGATCGAGATGGAAACCCTTTCGTAACTCCAGAAGTAACATGGTCAACGGCTTGTTATCAGAGAAACCTTGTTATCGATAAATATTTAGAGTCTATGGGGCAACTCAACGATATTCTCAGTTTATCCTTACACTGGTGTAATGTTCAACCCGAATTATTAGATTCTTTAGAGCGCGATCGAATTAGAATGCCGGAAGTGTATGATAAGCATTATGTTCGCTATCGTCAAGAGCCTTATCGTTTAAAATTGGCTTATATTGAAGAAAGATTAAAAAATACCCAAAGAAGAAACCAAGCCTTATCTAATCCCGACACCAGAAAATCCATTAAACTAGCACAAAAAGATGATAACCTTTATCCTTCCAGTGTAGAATTTTGGGAAGATCTCAATTTAATTAAATCTAACATTGAAAATACGGGGTTAAAGTGCAAAGAATTAAATCATTTAATTTCTCAGGTAGAAATCTTCGGTTTTCATTTAACACCCTTAGATTTTCGTCAAGACTCCTCCCGTCATAGCGAAGCCCTGAATGAAATTGCTGAATATTTAGGGGTATTAGACAAACCCTATAACGAATTATCCGAAGTAGAAAAAACCGCATGGTTAGTACAGGAATTGAAAACCCGTCGCCCTTTAATCCCTAACGAAGTGCCTTTTTCTGACTCCACCGCCGAAACGATCGAAACCATGAAAGTTTTAAGAGCGTTACAGGTGGAATTTGGTTTAGATATTTGTCACACCTACATTATCAGCATGACTAACTATGTCAGTGACGTATTAGAAGTGTTGCTACTGGCAAAAGAAGCAGGATTATACGATCCCATTTTAGGAATTACAAGTATTCGTATTGTGCCATTATTTGAAACCGTAGAAGACTTAAAACGAGCGCCAAAGGTAATGACAGAATTATTTGAGTTACCCCTATATCGTGCTTGTTTAGCAGGAGGTTATGAAAACATAGCCAAATCTGCTTCTAACCTTGTGTTACCCGACTTAAATCCCAAAAACCTACAGGAAATCATGTTAGGTTACTCTGACAGTAACAAAGATTCAGGATTTTTAAGCAGTAATTGGGAAATCCACAAAGCACAAAAAAATCTGGCTCGAATTGGGGATAAATACGGATTAAATATCAAAATATTTCACGGGCGTGGTGGTTCTGTAGGACGGGGAGGAGGTCCTGCTTATGCAGCTATTTTAGCCCAACCTACCTCTACCATAGACGGTAGAATCAAAATCACCGAGCAAGGAGAAGTATTAGCCTCGAAATATTCCTTACCAGAATTGGCATTATACAACCTCGAAACCATCAGCACGGCGGTTATTCAGGCTAGTTTACTCGGTAGTGGTTTTGACGATATTGAGCCTTGGAATGAGATAATGGAAGAAATTTCTGCTTCTTCTCGTAAAGCCTATCGTAAACTAATATATGAGCAACCTGATTTTATCGACTTCTTCTTATCCGTAACCCCCATCGAAGAAATTAGTAAATTACAAATCAGTTCTCGCCCTGCCCGTCGTAGTAGTGGCAAAAAAGATATATCCTCTTTACGCGCCATTCCTTGGGTATTTAGTTGGACTCAAAGCCGTTTCTTGCTTCCTGCTTGGTATGGTGTAGGTACAGCATTACAGGAGTTTTTAAATCAAGAACCTGAAGAAAACTTGAAGTTATTGCGCTATTTTTATTTAAAATGGCCTTTCTTTAAGATGGTGATTTCTAAGGCGGAAATGACTCTCTCTAAGGTGGATTTGCAGATGGCTAGTCACTATGTGGAAGAATTGGCAAAACCCGAAGATAAACAGCGTTTTCAGACGGTATTTAATCAAATTGCGAAGGAATATTATCTCAGTCGTGAAATTGTCTTGAAAATCAATGAACAAGAACGATTACTCGATAATGACACGGAATTACAACGCTCGGTGCAACTGCGCAATGGTACGATCGTACCCCTAGGCTTTTTGCAAGTATCTTTATTAAAACGTTTAAGACAGTATGCCAATCAAGACAAGGCAGGTTTAATTCACTTCCGTTATAGCAAAGATGAATTGTTGCGGGGTGCGTTATTAACTATCAATGGTATCGCCGCTGGTATGCGCAACACTGGTTGATGAGGAATGAGGAATGAGGAATGAGGAATGAGGAATGAGGAATTAAGAATTAAGAATTAAGAATTAAGAATTAAGAATTTTGACGCAACCCCTATGATTGTTATTAATTCTCCCCAAAATAAATTAACTTTAGATGAGTTTTTAAAGTTGCCACCCAGTAAACCCATACTGGAGTATATAAATGGAGAAATTTCATCAAAACCAATGCCCAAAGGAAGACATAGCCGTTTACAAATCAAACTTTCCACTTTGATTAATGATGTGTCGGAAAACAATAAAATTGCCTATGCTTTTCCTGAATTGCGTTGTACTTTCGGTGATAGATCGATCGTACCAGATATAAGTGTTTTTCGGTGGCAAAATATTATCTTTAACAATCAAGGAGAAATAGAAGATAATTTCAGTTTACCACCAGATTGGTCGATCGAGATACTTTCTCCAGAACAAAAATCGAATAAAGTCATTGGTAATATTCTTCATTGTCTCAATTATGGCTGTCAATTAGGATGGTTGATTGATGCCGATGATTACAGTATTTTGGTTTTTTTAGAAGGGAAACAACCGCAAATTCTCTATCAAAACGATCGTCTTCCCGTGTTAGAATGTATAGATTTAAAATTAACTGTCAATGATATTTTTAGTTTGTTAAAAATGAACTAATTTTATTAATTTTGATATATTGTTACAAAAAAATAGTAAATACTAATAATAATTAAATTAGCTAAATAAATCATTAATACTAATATTAAAACCTGTTAAAACTTTTTGGGTTGTGACAATATCATTATTACTGAAAACCAGAGTTCGATCGAGCATAATAATAAAAACCTTTTCATTTTCAGGCAAAACTAACCAAACTTCTTCACATCCCGAAGCTAAATATTCATTCGCCTTAGCAAACAAATCCTCCGCCGAATCCGCAGGAGAGGCAATTTCAGCAATCAAAGGCGGACTTTGCGGTAAACTAGGGGCATTATCATAATTTTTAGCTAATTCTGGAGTAAGATAACAAACATCTGGTCTTCTACCTTGCTTAATAGTTTTACAAGGCAATTCCGTATAAATTTCTCCTTCTTGATGAGAATCATTAACAAAATTTCCCCATAAACGAGCTAATTTTGCTTGTATCTTACTGTGTCTAATTGTCATACCAGTTGTCTCCTGTAATTTTCCATCAATCCATTCTTGATGATTAGGAGGATTAGCTAAAAAATCATCTAAAGTAAAAGTAGGTTTTGTAATTACTGCTACCATAGTTTCAACATAAATAGTTAGCAAATCAATTATAGCTTAATTATTTATAAAGTTTTATTGCATGAATCATCAAAAAAAAGTAATTTATAATACCATATTTTAAATGTATGTAAAGATCATAATATTTATCAGAGGATTAGATATAACATGGCTAGAAAAAAAACTGGAACAACCACAGGTTTAATGACTCCCAAATCAAAAGTAAATGTGTCTTTGACGGAAAAAGCAATGGAAACTGTCGAGGCAATGATGAAAGAAACTGGTTTAAATAAATCAGCATTATTTGAGAGTATCTTAACAGGAGAAATTTCCATTTCTAGTCAAAATTCCGATGAAACAACCACAGCAGTTAGTCAAGTTGACAATGACAAAGAAATTAATGCTACGGCAAATAATATTATTACTGAACAATTAGAACAACATAAAAAACAAGTTGAAACTTTAGAACAACAGGTTATTAAACAGAATAATTTAATTTCAGAAAAAGAGCAATTAAATAACTCTTTAAACTTGGCTTTACAAGAAAAAGAATCTCATATTAACACTTTAGAATCTCAAGTAAAAAATCTTGAATCTTCAGCTTCTGCTAATAATAATCAATTAGCTGATAAACTAAAAGAATTAACTTCTTTGAAGCAAGAATTAGAATCTTTAAATAGTAATTTACAAGCCAAAGAAAATGAAATAAAACAGTTATCGGAAGCGAAAGATTTATTAGCTAAAAAAGAGCAATCGATCGAACAGTTACAACAAAAAATTAACGATCTTGAGCAACAAATTGCTAACTTAAATAATCAAAATGAGTCTTTACAAGCAAGGTTAACTAATATTGAAAAACAAGCTCAAGAAGCTCAAATTGAGTCTAATAATTTCCTAGTAGAATTAACGGCAAACAATTTGTATATTCAAAAGTTAAATCAACAATTATCTCATAAAGAAAATATAATTAATGAACTAAATAAACAAATTCAAAACCAAAAAGGATCGATCGAAAAGTTAGAAATGGAAAGAAGTAGTGTAAAATCCCATTATGAACAACATCAACGATCGATCGAAAGCAAATTAAATGGTATTAATGAGCAACAAAAACTAACTATTCATCATTTAGAATCGAGAATTGCTGATTTAGAAAGCACTGCTACCATCGGTGAACAAATGTTAAATAAATGGCGATCGAAATTATATAATTAGAAAAGAAGTCTTTGTTGGGTTTTATTTTCTCAACCCAACCTACAATTTGTAATTAAAAAGGTAAAGTTTTTCTGTGTTTAACTTCAATTACTGTGTGGACATTTCCCCTAGGATAAAAGTCACCTTTAACTGTAATAGATAAAGGATCACAAGCCTCCACAAAATCATCTAAAATTTGATTGATAGATTCTTCATGGGAAATATATCGATCTCGATAGCTGTTAATATAAAGTTTAATGGCTTTTAACTCTACGACCTTCTCATCGGGACAATAGTTAATATAAATAGTCGCAAAATCAGGATAACCAGAGAAAGGACATTTACAAGTAAACTCTGGTAAGGTGATACTTATATCGTACTCTCTACCCTGACGAGGATTCGGGAAAGTAATTAAACTACCTTCTTCGATCGCTCTTTCACCGTATTTTACTTCAGGAAATTTATTTTCAGTACTCACAACTAATTACCAAAAGAATTAAGAATGAAGAATTGTTTTAGTCGTTAATCAATAACCCACAATGTAATAAATTACATTGCTAACAAGATGACGTTCAATAAATTGAACTCTATATTTTTCAGAAAGTTAATATTGTTCATTATCCATTATCCATTATCCATTATCCATTATCCATTATTCACTATTCATTATTCATTATTCACTACTCTTCGTTTTCTTTATCAGAATCGTCTCCCTCTTCCTCTTCGGGGGTTAAAGTGCCTAAAGGTACTAATTCCACTTGGGTTTTTTCTTGCAACCAATCGAGGGTTTTTTCTGCGATTAAATCGTACCTAACATACTTTTGTAATTTTGCTTCATCGACATCACGTCCTTTGAGAGTTTCTCTAATCTCAGCGATTTTAGCCGTTAATTCTTCATCCCCTACAGTAATGGATTCTTGTTCGGCAATTTTTTCGATGATTAAATTTGTATGGAGATTTTTACTAGCTTCTGGTTTGGCAGTTTCTCTCATGTTTGTCACTAATTCTCTGGTGAAAAACTGGTTAACATCCATACCATAGCTTTGCAGTTGATTAGCAGTTTGTAAAAGAATTGTTTGCACTTCTTCTTCTAACATGGTTTCAGGAAGTTCGATCGAAGTGTGTTTTAATAATTCAGCTACGATGGCACCGTGAATATTTTGTTTAGTATCATTAGCCGCTTTTTCACGATACTGTTTTTCGAGAGATTCCCGTAATTGGGCGAAGGTTTCAAACTCGCTGACTTCCTGAGCAAAATCATCATCTAATTCAGGTAACTCTTTCTCTTTTAAATCTTTAAGAGTAATGGTAAAAATTACGCCTTGTCCTGCTAAATCCTTTTGATGATAGTCGTCGGGGAAAGTGAGATTAAGTTTTTTGGTTTCATCGATATTCATACCGACAACACCTTCCACAAAACCAGTAATAAACTTACCTTCGCTCAATTCTACTTGATATTCTTCCGCTTGAGTACCGGGTATAATTTCGCCTTCTTCCTCTGTTTCAGTGGGTTTACGCCCCTCAAAATCAATGATTGCCACATCTCCCATTTGAGCAGGGCGATTTTCTACAGGGATGAAAGTAGCTAATTTCTCACGGCGTTCATCGATAAGTTTGTTAACATCTTCCTCATTGTAAACCACTTCTTCGGCTTTCACCTGTAAACCTAGATACTGCCCTAAAGTCACTTCAGGAGGTACATCCACTGCAGCCTGAAAAGTAAAAGATTCTTGCGGATTATAGCTATTGATTAATTGGTCAAAATCAGAACGTAATTTATAATTGCCTAAAGCATTAATAGATTCTTGTTTAATAGCTTCTTCTAGGCTATCTTGAATTAACTCTTCTAAAACGGCGGCTTTGATTCTTTCGCTACCGATACGTTGTAATAAAATGGGGCGAGGTACTTTGCCTTTACGAAAACCGGGGATATTAGTTGTTTTAGCTATTTCTTTAACAACTTTTTCGTAGGTGTTTTTCGATGTTTCTGCGGGAATCTCGATTTCTAAACCGATTTGACTGGCAGGAAGTCTCTCCTGAGTTATTTTCATAAAACTTACTATATTTTTTGAACGAATCTCTCTTTATTATTAATATAAGGGCTAAAGCCCTTACTACAAACTGGTTAGATTTAACCTTTTTTACGAGGTGCTACAATACCGATAATATTCTTATTGGGATCATCTAAAACTTTGATGCCTTCGGGTAAAACTAAGTTACCGACACAAAAGGTTTTACCAATGTCCACACCAGAAATATCCATTTCTAAATATTGGGGAATATTGGAGGGTAAACAACGAACTTTAACTTGTGTTACCATTTGTTCCATGATACCACCTTTAGACATTCCGATCGAACTGCCGACAATTTTTAAAGGCACAACCACTTCTACATCATTATCTCCTGAAGGACAGAAGAAGCTAATATGGTGTAAATTGCGTTTCCAAGGGTGGGTTTGTACTTCTCTAATCAATACTTTTCCGTTCCATTCCAATTCAGGAATAGCTAAATCCACGAGGGTATTATTAACGGAGGCATTTTTTAAAAGAGTAACTGCTTCTTTCTGAGTTAAAACTAAGGATATAGCTTCCGCACCATTATGACCATATAAGTTGGCAGGAATAACCCCTTCACGGCGTAATGCTCTAGGCTTACTACCTTCGGGTCTAGTTTTACATTCTAATTTGACTTCCATTTTACTTAATCGATTTCTTTATAAGTTTTAATACTATTAACGTTTACAAAAAGAAATTAAATTACTATTAACTATAAATATAATGGTAAGTTATACAAGGGGAGTTAGTTAAGGTTGGACTGGATTGCCGTTAGCGTGTAATAACGCTCTTTTGGGACCATGAATGGGATCTTCTATAATAATAGTCTGATCTCGTCCGGGTCCAACGGATACGATGGCAATGGGTAATTCCATCAATTCAGCTAAGAATTTTAAATAATTTAATGCTTTTTGTGGTAATTCCTCTAAGGTTTGACAATGAATAGTTGATTCTTGCCATCCGGGCAGAGTTTCATAGATAGGTTTACAATTAGCAAATTTCATGGCATGGGTGGGAAATTCTCGACAGATTTCTCCATCTATTTCATACGCCACACATACTTTTATTTCTGCTAATTCGTCGAGTACATCTAGTTTTGTAATGGCTAAACAGTCTAAACCGTTAATTCTAGCGGCATATCTACCGATTACACCATCAAACCAACCGCAACGACGACGACGACCTGTAGTTGTACCAAATTCAGCACCTCGATCGCCGAGTAAATTACCGATTTCGTCTTCCAATTCTGTAGGAAAAGGACCTTCTCCTACTCTGGTGGTATAGGCTTTGGCTACACCGATGATTCGATCGATAATGGTTGGACCCACTCCAGCACCGACACAAGCACCTCCAGCTATAGGATTCGAGGAGGTAACATAGGGATATGTACCATGATCGAGATCTAAGAGTGTGCCTTGTGCGCCTTCAAACAAGATATTTTTCTTGTTTCTGACGGCTTGATCAATTTTCAAGGAACTGTCAATCACAAAAGGACGTAAACGATCGGCATAGGTGATATACTCTTCTACAACCTCTTTCGCATTTAAAGGAGGTAAGTCATAGAGTTTTTCTAAAACCGCATTTTTATAGTTAATAGTCCATTCGAGTTTATCGGGGTGGGTATCACAGTTAATCAAATCAAGCATTCTAATGCCGATTCTTTCTGCTTTGTCCGAATAAGTCGGACCAATACCTCGTCCTGTCGTACCAATTCTATATTTACCTCGTTTTTCTTCTGCCGCTTGGTCTAAAATACGATGATAGGGCATCGTTACATGGGCAGTTTGAGAGATAAATAGGTTTTCGATGGAGACATTGAGAGCAAGAAGCTGATCAATTTCTTCCAGTAATTCTTGAGGATCTATCACAGTACCAGAACCTATGATACATTCAGTATCAGGGTATAAAATCCCTGACGGAATTAAATGTAGTTTAAAGGTTTGATCTTGAACGACCACAGTATGACCGGCATTCACTCCCCCTTGAGAGCGAACTACCACATCTGCTGATTTACTGAGTAAATCTGTTATTTTTCCTTTTCCTTCATCGCCCCACTGGGCTCCGATTACGATAACGTTAGCCAAGGGTTTTATAGAGCTAAACTTCACACAAACTCTTATTATCGCAGTTTCGAGCGTCAATGTCAAGTATTTTCTTAATTAGGGGTTGCCTCATAAGTATTTTGGTGAAGGAAGGCAAAAGGCAAAAGGCAAAAGACAAAAGTTTTAACGTTATTATCTCTTAGTGTAACGCTTGTAATTTATGTTTAGTTGTTGATTGGAGGTATCAGTAGCAGGTTTAATTTTTAGCAGATTATGTTATTTAATCCCAGAATTGAAAACAAAAAAATCAATTAAGATATATTTTTAATCAATTCTTTAACCTAATACCTGGCACCTTTTTTTAATAGCCTTGAGATTTCTTCAGTAGTTACTACTTAAGTTCACAAAAGTGATATTGTATGAATAACTCATTCTGTGTAATATATTTTAATTAGCATTTTATTTAATAATAAAAAATTATGGTAGCAACTCCCCTTCAACCTTCAAAACATCCATTAGCTGAATATATCCAACGTTTAGAATCAGGAAAAAGTCTTTTAAAAAATACCCCTGAAAATGTGATGGAAGTGGTGGGTATTTTAAAATCCTATGGTGTTGTTTTAGATGCCTATTCTAATAATTTAAACTATATTGCTGAACATCAATTTTTAGTATTATTTCCCTTCTTTAAATACTTTAATGGTGAAGTCACCTTCCCTAAACTTCTGCGACATTGGTGGCACGATCGAATTAATTTTGAATATGCAGAATACTGTATGCGCGCCATGTTATGGCATGGAGGAGGCAAGTTAGACGAATATGTGGATAGCCCCGAATTTTTAGAAGCTACTCAAAAAGCCATTAACGCTAAATTAAAGGGAAATTTCGTGATTGGTACTTTAAACACCATTTTTCCTAATTTTTTGTCCGAACAGGTTAAAATGTTGGCTTATTATTCGGCATTAGGACAATTTTGGCGGGTGATGAGTGATATTTTTATCTCTCTTTCCGACAGATATGATCAAGGAGAGATAGGTTCGATCGAAGATGTGGTAAAACATATTTTAGACGGATTAGTAGCGGATGCCAGTAAACCCATTACCTACGCTGTAAAAATTAAGGGCAAAACCTACGACTTATTGCCTAAAAGTGCAGGGTTAACTTTTCTAATGGATACAGCAGTACCCTATGTGGAGGCGGTTTTCTTTCGAGGCACACCGTTTCTTGGTACAGTATCATTTAATGCTCAAGCCTATCAAATATCTTTTGATCAATCTCAATTTGCTTATGGTGCATTATACGCTGATCCGTTACCGGTGGGAAGTGCTGGTATTCCTCCTACTTTATTAATGCAGGATATGCGTCATTATCTCCCTGAATATTTACATCAGATTTACCGTGAAGGTTTACGGGGAGAGGATGATTTATTAGTCAAAATTTGTATGAGTTTCCAAAAATCTATGTATTGTGTCACTACGGCTGCTTTAAAAGGATTAGCGCCTTATCCTCTAACAACAGAAAATCCTCAAGAAAAACAAGCCAACCGTCAATATTTTGAGCAATGGATGAATCGTTTTACTTATTCTCGCATTTTAGATGTTAACGCATAATTAATTAATAGTGAATAGTGAATAGTGAATAGTTTTTAATGTATTCTGTATAAATCATTGATTTTAATAGCTACAATCTTCAAGCAAATCCTAATTAGAGAGAATTTCTATAGTTTTATTGCTTCTAAAATACAAATATCTTCGGGAGTATAAATAACATTATTTAGAGTTAAATCTGCTTGGGTAAATAGTTGTTCAAATTCTTCTTTTGTTCTCTCTTTTCCTCCTTGACACATCACTAACATATTCAAGTCTAACATTTTAGCGGCTGACGGTAAATTTCGATCGCTTACTATCATTTCCATTACTAAAATTTTGCTATTATTATCCATAGCATTACTACAATTTTTTAAGATTTTAATGCCTCTTTCATCATCCCAATCATGGATAATATGCTTTAACATATAAACATCTCCTCCCGATGGAATTTTATCAAAGAAACTACCACTAATGGCTTGACAACGGTTAGTAATTCCATGTTTTTCTAAGGTTTTTTGACAGTTATTAATAACATATTCTTCATCGAATAAAATCCCTTGACTATGGGGATATTTTTCTAAAATTGAGCCTAACATTTCACCATAACCTCCTCCCACATCAACGATAGTTTTAAAGGAAGAAAAATCATAATTGGAAAGGATAGCTTTTTCCTCTGTATAAGAAAAACTATTCATGGAATTTTCAAAAATTTCTGCATCTTCAGGATGAAATTTAAAATAATCAAATACCCCCATACCAAATACTTTATCAAAGGCTGGTTTTCCCGTTTTTACGGAATATAATGTTTCTCCCCATGCTTGATAATGAGGAGATTCTCCTAACATAATCGAAGTAGCTTTCATTGATTGAGGATTATCACTACATAAATATTCTGCAAGGGGTGTCATTATAAAGTTTTGAGAGTCAGTTTCCGCAAAAATACCCACACTACTTAAACCTCTCATTAATCGATATAAAGCCTCTGGATTTGTGTTTGTTAATTGGGCTAATTTTTCACAGGATAAAGAGTTATTATTTTTGATTAAATCTGCTATATTTAATTTACTAGCCACATAGATTGACTGGGCAACCCAATAACTAGAAATCATTTGACTTAACTGAATATGAAGGGGGAAATTTGAGTTATTCATATCTATATAATTGGGGATTTTTTTTATTTTATTAGTATTAGCTAGAATTGTTGATTTTAATGGTTATTATGACAGATATTTTTTATTCTCAAGGTAAATTTTTGTTAATTTCGATCGAACTATTTATCCCTAAAATATCATAACTACTGTAGAAAAAACATTATTGTTAAAGCATAATGACTAATAAAGTATAGATTATAAGTTGTCTAAAAATTATACTTAACAAGGTCAAAATTTGAGTATTTGCCATCACACTTTTCTCTTTTCCCTATTCCCTATCTTCATCAATATATTTTATTACCTTGCTGAGTATAGATAATGTATCAAGAAATTACTATTTTAAGATAGAATATAAAATTAATTTGTAGAATAGAGAAATCATGGCTCAAATAAAAACCCATACTCGTCAAGAATTAGACATTAATTTTCTCAATAGTTTTATTGGGGCTTTAGTATTAACCGTTATCATTTATATTTTGTTTTTACCTGTTAAGGAAACATACATAGGCGTACTATTATTTGAAAGAGGAATTACCCAATATTTTACAGTTTTTTTTGCCTCTTTAGTCGTAGTAATTACTGTTAATAAATTTTTAACAATTAGTAAAGAAACAAACATTTTAAAAAAAATAGGATTACCTGAAAATATAGTTTTTGATAACCATAAATCATATCAATTAGCTAATTTACAAGAAGATTTTGCTCGTAGTCAAACCATGATTACTAGCCGATTAAGTCGCATTCTAAACGCTTATATCCTTTCGGGTAGTCGTAAAATCGTCACAGAATTAGCCTTAGATGATAGTTCATTTTATCTTAGTGCCTCCGAATCTTCCTATGCCTTACCAAGAATTTTAGTATGGGCAATTCCCCTGTTAGGCTTTATCGGTACTGTATTGGGTATTAGTAGTGCTGTCAATGGTTTTTCAGGGTTTCTTGATAATACCGCCGAAATTGATCAAATTAAAGAAGGTATCGGCACTGTTACCAGTGGTTTAGCTGTAGCTTTTGACACCACTTTATTAGCATTGCTTTTGAGTGTCGTAGTGATGATTCCTTTAGTTTTAATTGAAAAGATGGAATCGGAATTATTATTAGCAACAGAAATTTATATTAATGATCATATTTTACCTCGTTTAAAGGAGAATAATGAACAGGAAAAATCTATTTTAAATAGTGATATTTTAATTCAAACTGTTACCAGTGCGATCGATAATAAATTACCCACAAAAGAGGAGTTTATTCAACCCATTAAAGATGCTTTACCTACTCCCCAAGAATTAATTAATCCTGCGGAAATTTATGCTAAAGAAGCCGCTAAAAATTTAGTCTCAGAATTTATTGAACAATTTCAACAAATAAAGGTACAAGAAACAGCGTTAATTGATACCATAAAAGAGATTAATCAAGTTATTTTGCTCGATCGAGATAACTTTGTCAATAGTTTTGGACAACAAAATGCTTTAAATCAATCTATCATTACGAATATTAAAGAATTAGTGGATTTAGTTAGGGAAAATAATGAGGCTAATAATAATAGTTTAGTCGATCGAACTGAGGTTATTAGTAAGGAATTAAATAAAGCCGCCTTAAGCCTAGAAGAAAAGGTAATTTCCTTAGAGAAATCTAGTGCCAAAATTGCCGAATTAAATCAGCTACAATCTAGTTTAGAAAAAGTAGTAGAAGTGTTAAATAATATTGGAGAAATGCAGACAACTTTAGTTAAGATGCAAGATAAAATTGAACTTTTGCAACCAACTCTACAAGATTTAAGTAAACCTAGAATTATTCGTTTAGTAGAGGAAATTGAAAAATAAATTACTTTTCTCCTGATGTATAACAGGCATCTTGCCTGTGTTTCTTGATAAAATTATCCCTTGATTTATAATTATGAGAAGACGATCGAAATCAACTAAGATAGAACTAGAATTATTCCCTTTTTTATCAGTTTTAGCTTGTACCATTGGCAGTTTAATTTTACTAATTATCGTGGTTAGTAGTGAGACTTTAAACGATAATCCAGAAGTCACAATTATTGCCAGAAATGAAGGAGGAGAAAACTTGAAAAAACAACCCCGTTATATTGAATGTAAAGAAGACGGAATAGTTATCTATCCTAGCCAAGAATTTGTGTCGATGAAAGACATGGAAAAACCTAACTCTAAGTTAGCTAAGTTTATTCAAGAAATTAAACAAAATAAAGATAAAGAATATGTTATTGTAGCAGTTAGACCAAGTGGAATTGAAGTTTTCAATAAGCTAAGAGACTTGATTACTCAAGAAGAAATTGATATAGGTTATGAACCGATACAAGAAGATTGGACATTAAAATTTGAGTAACTAATTCTCAGACTTTTTCAGCAGACTATATCCAATCCCTACACACTTAAGCCTAGTTTTACCAGATTGTTTGAATATTAGGTAGGTTTTGAATTTTTAAATCACGAGTAATTAATGGTAACTGCAAAAATAAGGCAGTGGCTGCAATAATTCTGTCAGGCATTTCAGGTACAATGGATTTGTCGATTTCCTCAAAATTTGAAGTAATATTTCGATCGAGTGGAACAAGAAATAAATTAACATTAGAATCATCAATAGCTTGATTAACTCTGGTTAAAACTTCTTTAACAATGCGTCCTTTTTCCACTAAATATGTAATCTCAATTAGAGAAATACTGGGTATATAAATTTGACTGTTATTGGTGTTGGCTTTTTCAATAGTTTTCAAAGCAATTTCAGACAATCGATGAGACTCAAAAATATACCAAATCAAAACATGGGTATCAATAACTACTGCCGTCATGATAATAAATCCTCTCTCGGAAAATTTGCCCACATTTCTTGTCTAACCTCCAGTATATCTTCTTCGGTAAGATCAAATTTTAAATCATCACAAATACCTCGAATACTTTTTAAAGGAGTCTGATAGTCAGATTTTCCAGCTAAAAATTCGGCAAAATCTAGTAATTCTTGCTTTCGATGAAGAGGTAATGTTTGAAATTTACTGATTAATAATTGTTCTAATGTCATAATTTATAAAGGTTAGTTAAAATGGTTTCTTTGATGATAATTAAGATTATTTTAGCTAAAATTCGATCGAACTAATTTGTAGGTTGGGTTAGCGATAGCGTAACCCAAAAAATGCTATTGGTTTATTAAAAAATATTACAAATGATCACCTTATCCCGATACTTTGCTAGGCTTGTATTAGATTAGCCCGTAGGGGTTGAATAATATTCAACCCGTATAATGCTTTAGCCCTTGTTTTTGTTCACTAATTTATACATAAAAAAGATGGTAAATATTTTCTCTCATCTTGACTTTAAATCTATTAAAAATAATCCCGACTTTAAAGAAGATAGTGTCAGAGAAGTGATTATTTTACCTCTGTTAAATTCATTAGGTTATACAGAAAATAACATCATTCGCAGTAAAACTTTACAACATCCTTTCCTCAAAATTGGCAGTAAAAAACGCAAAATTAATTTAATCCCTGATTATCTCTTAAAAATTGAAAATAATTATGCTTGGGTGTTAGATGCAAAAGCACCCAATGAGAATATAAAAGATGGTGATAATATTGAGCAAGTTTATAGTTACGCTACCCATCCTGAAGTCAGAAGCAATTATTTTGCCCTCTGTAATGGTTTGGAATTTAGTTTGTTTAAAACTTCTGGCACTGATACCCCTATTTTATTTTTTTCGATCGATCAATTAAATTATTATTATGAGAAATTAAGTCAATATTTGTCTTTAAATAGTTTTCAATTTGGTAAAGACTTTCAATATCCTTCTGCTAACCTCACCCCTAACCCCTCTCCTAATAAGAGAGGGGAAAAAGATGATTTTGACTACTTAAATCGCCCTTTATTAGCTGAAATTATTACAAAAAAACAAGCGGCAAAAAGACATTTTGGGGTGCATGGTTATTTCACTAAACAGGTTTGGAATGTGGTAGCAGAATATATCAAAAATTTTAGTCAACCTAATGATACTATTCTTGATCCTTTTGGGGGTAGTGGAGTCACTGCCATTGAGGCTTTAATGAATAATAGAAAAGCGATACATATAGATATTAATCCCCTTACTATTTTTCTGGTTAATTCCCTCATTTCCCCTGTCAATTTTGATGAATTAAACAAAGCCTTTGAAAGAGTAAAATCTGCTTATCAAAAAAATGAACCAACCTCCGAAGAAGACATTAAAAAAGCTCTCAAAAAATATCCCTATCCGCAAGGTTTAAAACTGCCTAAAGGTTCGGATGTGGATACCATAGAAAAGTTATTTAGTGATAAACAATTAGCTCAATTAGCTTTCTTAAAATATCTTATAAATCAAGAGAAAAATAAAAAGATTAGAGATTCTTTAATGTTAGCTTTTTTTAGCACTGTAAATAAATATAATTTAACGTTTCATTATACAAAAACGGAAGGAGGAGGAGACAGTTCTATTTTTAGATATTATCGTTATAGAATAGCACCATCACCGGGTGAAATGCCTTTATTAAAAATTTATGAAACTAAGTATAAAAAAATCATTTCAGCAAAAAAAGAGATGGAATATTTTATCAATGAAAACACCATTGCTAACGCTCAAATACTCAAAGCATCGGCGACAGATTTAAGTTTTATACCTAATGAAAGTATAGATTATATTTACACCGATCCACCCTACGGCAAAAAAATTCCCTACCTCGATTTGTCAACTATGTGGAATGGTTGGCTAGATTTAGAAGTGACTGAAAATGACTATAATTTAGAAGCTATTGAAGGAGGAGAAAAGCAAAAATCTAAGGATGAATATAACAAATTAATCGCTCAAAGTATCAAGGAAATGTATCGAGTTTTAAAGTTTGACAGGTGGTTGTCGTTTGTATTCGCTCATAAAGACCCAGAATTTTGGCATCTCATCATCGATACTGCTGAAAGTTGCGGTTTAGAATATAAGGGTGCAGTAGCACAAAAAAATGGACAAACTAGCTTCAAAAAACGTCAAAATCCCTTCACGGTTTTATCTGGACAACTGATTATTAATTTTTGTAAAGTTCGTACCCCTAGAACTATTTTAAAGGCTAATTTAGGTATGGACATAGCAGAAATTGTTATCCAGACGATCGAGGGTGTAATTGCTAAAAATGATGGTGCTACCCTTGAGCAAATTAACGATGAATTGATTATAAAAGGCTTAGAATTGGGCTTTTTAGATTTATTGAAGAAAGAATATTCAGACTTAACACCCATATTATTAGACAATTTTGACTATGACGAAACAACGGAATTATTTACCATCAAAAAAGATACTAAATTTAAGTCACATATTGACGTAAAACTGAGAATTAAATACTATTTAATCAGTTATTTAAGAAGGATGGAAAGGGAAAATAAAACCTCTACTTTTGATGAAATTGTGTTGAATATTTTACCCTTATTAAAAAATGGTACAACTCCCGAAAATCAGACAATTTTAACAGTCTTAGAAGACATCGCCGAAAGAGTAGGAGAAAACCATTGGAAATTAAAAGGAGAAGGGCAATTAAGTTTGTTTTAGCAATAATAATTAATACATTTTTGAAGGACAGATTTTTAATTGATTGGTAGGGATTGAATAAGAGTTATTCATAAAAATTAAGCCACATTTTTGAATTGATAAACTGGCACTTGAATAAAATTTAGGGGTTTTTCATCCCCTAAAATCATATCTTGTAAACGTTGCACTATGTCAGGAGAAAAAAATTGTTCTCCCGTTTCTTCATTCACTCTAGCAGGTACATTTTCCACTAGAATTAATTGCCCATTTAACTCCAAAGAATAAGTCACCAATTTATTCACTAATTGCTTTTCTTCTTGTTCAAAAATCATAGAATTATCTCCTAGTAGTAAAATTATTTTGCCAACGTTCTTCAGTCGGTTGATAAAGTGTTATTATTTTTAAAATTCGGCGTGAAGGATAACTACAGTGAAGATGCAAAGCACGATTAGCCAAAGTGAAACCGCAAATTAAACAACTAGCACCATATTTGTCATCGGGATAGTCTTCGATTATTTCACTATTAACTATCATTTCTGTTATTTCTCTTATTCTAATATTTCGTACGATCGATTGATCAACAGCGTGTTTAGATAACTCAAAGTCTCCATTAATTATTTTCTGTCTAATTTCCCTAAGCATTGGATAAATCTCGATGAGTGAAGGCTTGAGGATTATCCCCACTATAGGTTGCCGCAATTTGTCCATTTCCTACTAATTTATATTTGTAGGTGACTAAACCATCTAAACCAACCGGCCCTCTAGGGGGCATTTTTTGAGTACTTATACCTACTTCCGCTCCAAAACCATAACGGAATCCATCGGCGAAACGGGTGGAACAATTATGATATACTCCTGCAGAATCCACTTTATTCATGAAGATTTCGGCGTTTTGTTGATTATTCGTCACAATGCCGTCAGTATGTTTTGAACCGTAATAATTAATATGCTCGATCGAACTGCTTAAATCATCGACAATTTTGATAGCTAAAATCAAATCACTATATTCGGTTTTCCAGTCTTCCTCCGTAGCTAAATGACAGTTAATAATTTTTTGGGTATCCTCATCTCCTCTTAATTCAACTCCTTTCTCTCTCAAGGCTTCCGCTATACTTGGTAAAAACTTCTCTGCTATAGCACGATGAATTAATAACGTCTCGATCGCATTACAAGCCGCAGGATATTGAGTTTTCGCATCCACCGTAATATTAATCGCCTTGTCTAAATCAGCATCAGAGTCGATAAATAAATGACAGATACCGTCAGCATGACCTAAAACGGGAATTTTGGTGTTATCCTGCACATAACGGACAAATTCATTCGAGCCACGAGGTATAATCAAATCCACATAGTTATCCAGTGACAATAATTCTTTAATCTCCTCTCTCGTGGTTAACAACTGTATGGCGTTGGGGTTAACCTTCGTTTCCTTGAGAGTATCTTGAATAATCTTAACTAAAGTTGTACAAGTTGTAAGGGCTTCTTTTCCTGCCTTCAAAATAACGCCGTTACCCGATTTTATGGCTAAACTGGTAATCTGAATTAAAGCATCGGGGCGCGCTTCAAAAATCACTCCCAACACCCCCAAAGGTGTACTAATACGCTGTAAAACTAAGCCTTCGTCTAACTCTCTTTTTAAGGATACCATACCAATAGGATCGGGCAATTTTGCTACATCTCGCACCCCGGCAATGGCACTTTTGAGTTTAGATTCTCCCATTTTTAAACGAGCATAGAGAGAGGTAGAAATTATCCCCTCAGCCTCACGACAATCGACTTCGTTAGCTGTAATAATTTCTTTTTGATGTTTTTCGAGGGCAGTTGCGATCGAGCTTAGAGCATCATTTCTATCTTGCTCTGATAATATTGCTAATTCTCGTGCAGAAATTTGGGTTTTTTGAGCGATTTTTTGTAATTCAGACATATACTCAGTAAGGGAATAAAAGATACTGATGAGGGGGAGGAGGGGGAGGGGG
>NZ_JBLZFY010000062.1:0-24842 GCF_050753365.1 Geminocystis sp. CENA526 | reverse complement strand
GATGCCTCTATTTTGATTGGTAGCAATACCTGTCAGGGTAAGCAACCTCTATGAACCAAGAATCCCACGTACTTCAGTCGTGGGAGTGTCAATAATCCTTTAATCATAATGATATTCTCTCTCTTTTGACGGATTGACAACAAATTCTTTTTTCCCAGAGGAAAGAGTATTCTTGTTTAACACAAGATTGTTTCATAGTGTTGAACTCAATTACTTTTTTAAATTTTATCTCATTAATTTTGTGGCTGAACTCCAAATAACTAAATCTCTAAATCCCTTTTGAGTAGTTACTATTGTCATTTTACTTGTTCTCCTACTTGGATTAATTCTTGTATGATGTCCATTGGTTGAGTATGTTCATCATTGCCAATGGGCTTATTCTGCTTTAAGCTATTCTTAAATATGATAAGTTCTTTCCTTCTTGTTCACTTTCCTTCCTTGTACATCTGCGTACATCTGCATTCATTATTTATTTCGCTCAACTTAGTATATTAATGTTACCTAGAGAAGAATTACTCAAAAAAGTCGAAAATCGAGAAGAAATTGCTAAAATCATCGATAAAGCCGAAAAAGCTATCAAAACATGGGAATTAGTCGTAACAGACTTCCTTTCACCTCCCGTATTAGCGGAAATCAATCAAATTTTTGCTACCCTCACAGAAATGAAAGTAATTCCTTGGGGTGGTTATCCTCAAGCCGAAAGACAGAGAGTCGGTATCCATCGAGAAGAAGTGTTTGCCGATGAAACTCAAATTCCCCTTGTCGCCTTAGACATCGCTGGAAATTTCCTCTTTGACACCGCAACCCATAGAGATTTTTTAGGCTCAATTTTAGGTACTGGCATTGTCAGGGAAAAAATAGGAGATATAATCGTCTTGGGAGAAAGAGGTGCTCAAGTAATTGTTGTGGAAGAAATTGCTGATTTTCTCGAAATTAATTTAGCACAAGTGCGTTCTGTACCTGTTAAAACCACAAGAATTGACTTAACAGAATTAAAAATTCGCCCCCCAAAAATTAAAGAAATGACAACCGTTGAAGCATCTTTAAGATTAGATGCGGTGGCTTCTTTTGGCTTTGGGTTATCCCGTGGCAAAATGTCCGAAGCCATTAGTAATGGTGATGTGCGAGTAAATTGGAAAGAAATTACTCAACCCAGTTATAATGTCAAACATGGTGATTTAGTCTCTTTTCGTGGTAAAGGTAGATTAGAAATAGGCAATATTGAAGTTACTAAAAAAGAACGTTATCGTATTAATTTAACAAGATTTGTGTAAAAAAAGGTGAGTTTTTAATGAATTTTATTACAATTTTTTTGACTTCGGTGGGTTTAGCAATGGACGCTTTTGCCGTTTCTATTGGAGCTGGTATTACCCTTAAAAAAGTATCCACTAAAGATGCCGTAATAATTGCTACTTTTTTCGGTGGTTTTCAGTTTATAATGCCCTTATTAGGATGGTTTTCTGGTTTATTTTTTAGAGATTTTATCATCAGTATTGATCATTGGATTGCCTTTGGTTTATTAAGTTTTATTGGTGGGAAAATGCTTTATGAATCTTTCCAAGATGAGGAAGAAGAAGAAACTACAGATTTTCGTAATTTATACGTTTTATCCACATTAGCTTTAGCCACCAGTATAGATGCTTTAGCCGTAGGTTTAACCTTTTCTGTCATTCAAACTCCTATTGTTGAAGCGGCAATAATTATTGGAATTATTACTTTTATTATCTGTTTAATGGGGGTATTTATTGGTAATAAATTTGGACATTTATTTGAAAAACAAGCAGAAACAATCGGAGGGATTATTTTAATAGGTATTGGGGTTAAAATTTTAATTGAGCATTTATTTTAATCACAAATTTTTTAATTAAATGTACTGTATTGAACGAAAAATAGCGTTGTTATCCTGAAACTATTATCCCAACGTGTAGTAAATTACACGTCTAATAGATACCGTTCAATAAATTGAACTCAATTTCCACAAAAATATGATGATTTTTAATAATCATAAATATCCTACCTTAGCTATGATAAATTAATAAAAAAGGCTCTTCTACAGTAGCTATGATAAATTAACAGAAAATAAAAGCTATAAAACCTAATACCCTGCTACCCGATACCTAACACCTGACACCTATCCTCGTCAAAAGACTTTTCAAGATTTTCGATAAACTGTAAAAAAACTTTAAATAATTTCTTGAAAAAATTAATTAGAATGAAAAATAGGGAAAGTATTTAGAGAAAAATCATGGCTAAAATATTTATCAGTATAGTATTGTTAGGAACGATGAGTATTTACGGTAATGCTTCTGCTGTAATGGCACAAGAAGTAATCGATGAGAATATTCATACTACCAAAGACTCATTACAAGGTATCGATTCCAGAAGTGTAGCAGATAATTTCGATCGAGATCAAACTCCTAAATTAGATGTTACGATCGAAAGAGAACAAAAATCTCAAGGTAGTTTTTCTACGGGGAATGAATTTCTCGATTCTTTAATGAAGCCTCCTAGCACAGCAAAACCCTTGACGGGATACGAATTGAATACTAATCAAGGAGATGTGCCGTCAGGTAGTGGCACTTTACCCCTTATCAATTTTTAAGGATTTATAGGCTAAAGAACCTCCGATAAAGGCTAAAATGAAGATAATCGGGTTAAGAGTTAGTTGTACTAAGGATACCACAGCAGGACCTGGACAAAACCCTGAAATTCCCCAACCAATACCAAAAATCACCGCCCCAAGTATTAATTTTGTGTCAATATCATTGCGCTTGGGGAGGTAAAATTGTCGATCGAAGAAAGGATGTTCTAAGGGTAAAATAAACCTAAAACTAATTAATGTCACTCCTACTGCACCGCCAAGTACAAACATTAGGGTTACATCCCACTTACCCACAACATCGAGAAAACCTAAGACTCTTTCTCTATCTATCATTTGGGATATTGCTAATCCTAATCCAAATAATAAGCCACTGAATAACGCTATCAAATTTTGTTTATTGTTCATCATAAAAGAATTAATTAAGAATTGAGAATTAAGAATTGAGAATTAAGAATTAAGAATTAAGTGGTTAGAGATGATGAATTAATAGCCCAACGTGTAATGAATTACACGTCTAATAGTTTCACGTTCAATAAATTGAACTCTATATTTCAGGCGGATTTAAAAATTATCGATAAATGATTAACTATTCACTATGCACTATCAACTATTCACTATAAAAAATGGCGAATTATATAGACTGTCACCATGCCAGAAGCTAAAAAACTGATTACGGCTGTAAACGATCGAACTGACAATCTTCCCAAGCCACAAACACCATGTCCGCTAGTACAACCGTTCCCCATTCTTGTCCCAAAACCCACAAGAAAACCGCCGAGAATCATGGGAATTACCAAAACGTCATAGGTAGGAGTTTTAGGGAAAGGTAACAAATATTCATAGATAATCCCCCCTAATAGCATCCCTCCAAGGAAAAAAACTCTCCATATTTCTGATGGTTTAAATTCTAATACCCCATTAATCATGCCACTAATCCCTGCTATTCTACCGTTGAAGGCTAATAATATGGTGGCACTGATACCAATTAAAATGCCCCCGATTAATCCATAAATCCAACTAGGTTCGATCGTCATTACTTTTCATCATTTAACTATATAACTTTATGATAATAGGTATTGGATTTTAGTGTTAGGTTTTTGGTAAAATTGCATTTTATCAGTTCAATTTATTGAACTTTCTCTATGCCATTTTACCCCGACTTTGAAAAAACCCTGCTTTTAAACCATTCGATCGATGGTACGATACTGGATAGCTTCTGCCACATGGTGACTCTTTAAATATTCATCTTCTGCTAAGTCTGCGATCGTGCGTGATACCTTGAGAATACGATCCATTGCCCTTGCGGATAAACCTAATTTGCGAATTGCCCCCTCTAGTAAATTGCGACTAGAATCGTCTAATATACAGTACTCTCGTAAATGACGAGTTTGCATCTGTGCATTGCAAGTAATGTTATCTCCTTTAAAACGCTTTTGGGCAATATGTCGAGCTTTTTTCACCCTTTCTCTGACGATTTCGGAACTTTCTCCTGTTTTTTGAGTAGTCATTTCTTCGGGTTTCAGCCTACTTACTACCACTTGTAAGTCAATTCGATCGAGCAGAGGACCAGATAATTTTGCCCAATATTGTTCTCGTTGTCGTGGTGAACAAGTACAAGGTTGGATGGAATCCCCAAAATAACCGCATGGACAAGGGTTGGTAGCACATATCAAAGTAAATTGAGCAGGAAAAAGAACCGATTGTTTTGCTCTTGAAATCACAATAAAACCGTCTTCTAGGGGTTGGCGGAGAAATTCTAATACACTACGTTTGAATTCCGTTAATTCATCGAGGAAAAGCACACCTTGATGTGATAAAGATATTTCTCCTGGTTGCGGAAAAGAGCCTCCTCCCACCAAAGCCACTCCACTAGCGGAATGATGAGGACTCCGAAAAGGGCGCTCTCGTATTAATGAGCCTTTATTTTTGAGCAATCCTGCCACGGAATAAATTTGTGACACTTGCAACGCTTCTTGAAAGTCTAAAGGGGGTAAAATACTTGACAATCGCCTTGCTAACATGGTTTTACCCGCCCCCGGAGGACCAACAAAAATAACATTATGTCCTCCCGCCCCTGCAATTTCTAACGCCCTACGTCCATGATTTTGTCCTTTAACATCCCTTAAATTATAGACTCGATCGAGCAAATTATTGTTATCCTCTTCTTCTTCAAAAATTGTGGGAGTAAAACTAAAGGGATTTTGTAAAAATTCTGCTACCTCATTAATATTACTTAATCCATAAACCTTGATGCCTTCCACTACAGAGGCTTCTTGGGCGTTATCTTTTGGTACAATAATCCCCCTAAAGCCTAATTTTTCAGCAGTGACGGCGATGGGTAATACTCCTGCCACTGAACGCAAACTACCATCTAAAGACACCTCCCCTAAAAATAAATAATCGTTAAGGTAGGTAGGATCGATTTGTTCGGAAGCCGCTAAAATGCCTATACTGATAGGTAAATCAAAACTTGGTCCTTGTTTTCTCAAATCCGCAGGAGAGAGATTCACCGTTATTTGTCTGACAGGGAAAGCAAAACCAGAATTTTTCAGGGCCGCTTTTACCCTTTCTCTTGACTCCTGTACAGCAGTATCAGGTAAACCCACCACAATCACTTTAGGTAATCCCCCCGACACATCGACTTCTACCCCTACCTTTACGGCATCAATACCCACAACGGTAGCACTCCAAACCCTCGCTAACATAAGCAATGAATAATAATGAACGACATATAATTTATCATACTCAAAATAAGAGAGGCGAACATTTTATGTTAAACGAGGTAATAGAAAACGTATTAAAACTTAAATTTTTGTAAATATTTAAAGGAACGAAATGTGTTAGTTTAGAGAAATAGAACAAATAAAACTGATAAAAAGTAATTAATTTTTTAACCCTAAGAGAAGGAAAAACCAGAACATTTATATTCCTTATTCATTAAATATGACAGGTAACAACCAACCTCCCGTACAATCTTTTACTCGCATGGAAATTTTAATTTTTATGGGGGTAACATCTCTGATTTTATTAATTATTTCTCAATTGTGGCGTTATTTTGGAAGTGTCAAAATTATTCCTGTAATCTTTACTTTTCAAGCTGTCGGATGGGGTATTGCCCTTGGTTTTGCTATTATTAGTGCAAGTCTGATTCTAAGTCAAATATGGGAAAAATATCGACAAAGTGCCGAGCAATATTTAGACTTAATCATCACTCCTTTAGTATTTCCCGATTTAATTTGGGTGGGGTTGTTACCCGGATTAAGTGAAGAATTGTTATTTAGGGGTGTCATGATTCCAGCTTTCGGTTATGATGTATTAGCTCTTATAATTTCTAGCTTAATTTTTGGTGTCTTACATTTGAGCGATCGACAAAATTGGCAATATGCTTTATGGGCGAGTATTATTGGTTTTGTCTTTGGTTATACAGCCTATATCACTGGAAATTTATTGATTCCTATTATTGCTCATATTTTCACGAATAGTGTATCTAGTACTATTTGGAAAATTAAAAAAATGTCGGCAATTCAATAATTCGATCGAATCGATTTAAGAAAGTTTAAAATAGTAAAAAATTGATTAAATTATTATGTTTAAAGATTGGAATTTTGACGATTGGATGAATCATATTTTATTTGTTTTTACAGTTTTATTATTACTATATTCGTTTATCTTTATTTGATAAGTGAGGGCTTATTAATTATGAATGTTAAATCAGCTATTTTTTCAGGAATTATGACATCTCTAATTGTGGCAATGATTGCCTTAGCAGTAAATCACATTTCTGAAAGACATCAGCGCCGAAGAATTGTCGTCACGGGGGGGGCGATTTTAGGTTTTGCCCTAGGTTGTGCTTTTCAAGGCATAAAAGATCAAAAAGACACTCGTTATGAAGAAGAATCCTTCAACGAAAATGAATAATGAATAATGAATAATATTAACTCCTTTAATTCTTATAATTCCTAATTCCTAATTCCTAATTCCTAATTAAATATTGCTCCTTCTTTAATTAATTCTTGTTTTTTCTCATCATCTAAACCTAAATTAGAAGCAAAAATTGCCTCTTTTACATTGGTTTTTCCTAAGCTAGTATTTTGTAAATTAGTATTAGTTAAATTAGCATAACTTAAGTTTGCTCCAATGACATTAGCTAAGGCTAAACTAGCACTTTGTAAATTAGCATTTTCTAAATTTGTACCTTCTAAATATGCACCACTTAAATCCGCACCACTTAGTTTTGTGTATTTTAAATTTGCCTCACTAAAGTCTGTATCGGTTAAGTCTGCACCCCTTAAATTACTATAGGAAAAGTTACTGCTACTTAAGTTTAAACCACTTAAATTAACTCCTGTTAAATCTCCTCCTGCAAAGTCTGTTAAGGGATTTAATCCTGCTATTTCTGCTAATTCCATAAAATTATCTTTTTGACTTCTATAAATGAATTGAATCATTTTTTTTAAGATATTGCTTTCTATGGTTAAAACTTCATCTTTGTTTTCATGGGATAAATTAGAAGGGTTAACATTGTCTTGAGATTGAAAAATAGCTTGACTAATATAGGGTTTAAAATAATTATTTTCAATAAATTCAGCTAACTTTCTCTCTAAAATTGCGTGTTTATTGGGAGTAATATCATGAAGCCATAAACCTTCAATATCGCTTAAGAAAATACTTGCTTTTTTAGCTACTATTTGAGCTGTTAATTCCGATGATGAATCTTCTATTTCTATCACTGCTAACTTGAGATTAGAAAGATTCTCTTGTAATAATTTTTGCTCTTTGATAGGATTAATTTTCCATGTAGGTTGTGCTGAAAAAACTGAATCAACGATCGAAACTAAATCAGTATTTATTTGACATTTTTCCACTAATTTGATATTGTTTAATCCTAAAATTAATTGGCTTGATCGAAGTGAAAAATTTACTTTTCCCTCTAGGATTTTCTCTTGTTGTTGACCAAATTTGAGATTAAGATATACGCCAAATTTATTGTTAGTATTTTCTTCAGGAATAACATTTAATTCCATTAAAACACAGTCGGGACATTGATTATGGGATTCTAATAATTGCATAATTAAAATAGAGAATTAATATACTTAATTTATCAAAAAATGAACATTAAATAAAAGAAAAAGATGTAAAACGAGCATCTTGCCCGTATCTAAATTATAAGTAATTTCCATGACTAAATTGAATTGCTAGATCATCTCAGGTATGATAGGTAAGGCAAATCTGTGAGCTATTATTAATAGTGCTGGAATGTCATTATATTATCTCATCAAACCTTGTTATATCATAGAAAATGACTGCTACATCTTGGACACGAAAACATATTATATCCTTAGAAGACTTTTCGATCGAGGAGTATAACACCGTTTTAACTACCGCTTCGAGTTTTAAAGATGTTTTACAAAGTCGCACAAAAAAAGTTCCAGCGTTGCAAGGGCAAGTTGTCGCTAATATGTTTTTTGAACCTTCCACCCGTACTCGTAGTAGTTTTGAACTAGCGGCAAAAAGATTATCAGCAGATATATTAAATTTCGCACCAAGTACATCGTCTTTAACCAAAGGAGAAACCATTTTAGACACCGCTAAAACTTATTTGGCAATGGGTGCAAATATCATGGTAATTCGTCATAGTGAGTCAGGTGTACCGTTGAATATTGCCTTAGAAATGGATAGATTGCAGTCGGGGGTGAGTATTTTTAACGGCGGTGACGGCTTACATCAACATCCCTCTCAAGGGTTGCTAGACTTGTTTACCATCTGCTCATCTTTAAACAGTAAAAACCCTCAAATTTCCTTGCTAAAAGACAAAAAAATCGCCATTGTCGGGGATATTCTTCATTCTAGGGTTGCTCGTTCTAATATTAACAGTTTACTCGCTAGTGGCGCTCAAGTTCATTTAGCTTCCTCTCCCACCCTCTTACCTTCCCTATTTGCGGATATTGTCCATGATAAATATAAGGATAGATTGTTTTTGCATTGGCAGTTAAAACCGGCTTTAGAAAACGCTGATTTTGTGATGACTTTACGATTACAAAAGGAACGTATGACAGATTACCTGTTACCCAGTCTCAGAGAATATCATCAACTATTCGGCATAACCCTCGATCGATTACAATGGTGTAAACCAGAAGTAAAAGTGTTACACCCTGGACCTGTAAATAGAGGAGTTGAGATAAGTTCAGAATTGATGGATAATCCTGACTATAGCCTAATTTCTGATCAAGTTACCAATGGAGTTGCCGTGCGCATGGCGTTACTCTATCTCATAGGCAATTATAAAGGATAGGTGGAATTTGCTCAAAAAGCAGGATTGTTTCAAAGTTGAGGTAAAACTTGAGATACGGGCAAGATGCCCGTTTTACAATTTTTTCCTAATTATAAGGCTTCCGATCGAGTCCAAGGGGAGAAATCTAAATTTTCCTCCTCAGATTCCTCGATTTCTTCCTGATATTCAGGCTCATTTTGGGGAGTATTTTTTTCGGTATTAATATTAGTAGAATTAGTAAAATTATTAGTCAAAAGACTATCATTATTTACCGTTTCATTAGACTGTAATAACCCTTTAATTTGCCCGATAATATTACCTAATTTTCCTTCATCTAAGAGAGTATTAATTAAAGATAATCCACTGGTAGAAAGTAAGATTTTATTAATATCATTAGAGGAATTTGTGCCATTACCATTTAACCCCGGAAAAGCATAAATTCTCGCATCCCCTAAAACTCCCGGTTGCGGTGATAAGGATTTGAGAATTTCGGGTAATTGAGGGGCGATCGAGGGTAAAATGACTTTTATGAGGTCAGCCGTGCGATTCGCATTATTAAGGTTATTCTCCGCTTGGATAACAGCTAATTTACCTTGAGCCTCTGCCAATAATTTATACTTTTCAGCATCCGCTAAAGTACGGATGGATTCGGCTTCCAATTCGGCGGCTTGACGAGCGATTTCCGCTTGACGACGACGACGGAAAACATCGATTTCCACCACGTTTTGATCGGTAATACGTTTTTCCGCCGCTTCCCTTTCTGCCACAATTAAGGATAATTTTTTCTCCCTTTCCGCATTTTCCACCTTACGAGCAGTGTTTACCGCTTCTTCGGCTTTCGCTTTTTCAGCTTCGGCGGTGAATCTTTCTCGCTCTTTTTGTGTAATAGCGATCGATGCTTCTTGTTGTGCTATCTGAGACTGCTGATCAGCTTCGGCAATGGCAATTTGTGCCAGTAATCGGGTAGCTTCAACGGTACGTTGTCGATCGATTTCAGCAACTTCTCCCTCTTGTGCCTGAGAAATTTGAGCGATTCTTAACTCTTTGTTACGCTCTTCTAAAGCAATACTAGCATCAATTTGACTTTGTTGTACTGCTAACTGTTGCTTAATTCTTTCTTCTTCAATGGCTTGTTGTTGCAAAATTTTATTACGTTCAATTTTAGCCTGTTCTTGATCTCTTGCTTCTTGCACTTCCCTTTCTCGTTGAACTTTGAGAAATTCAATTTCTTTCATTTGTGCTAATTTAGCTTCTTCTTGATCTTTTTTAATAGTTAAAGATTGTTTTTCGGCGGCTAATTCTTGTTGTTGAATAGCCACTTGAGTACTTAATTCAATTTCTCTTTTTTCTCGTTGAGTATCCAATTCTACTGCTAATTTTTGTTTGATAGATTCTTGGATGGTTTCCGTGCGTAAACGAACCCCTTGAGCGTCAAAATAATTATTTTCATCGTAGGTATCGCTTTCTTCAATTTCTGAAATAGCAATATTATTTAAAGTTAAACCAACCTTTCTTAAATCCTGTTGAATGAGGTTTAAAACTTCTTCAGCAAAACCTAATTTATCGGAGTCAATTTCAGCGATACTTTTCTTTTTCGCCGCCGCTCGAATAGCATCATCAGCACGTTTTTCGAGGGCATCTTTTATATCTTCGGCGGAAATTTTACCCTGTTTAGATAACCGTTGAGAAGCTGTTAAAACGGCATCTTTATCAGCACTAATACAAACATAAAAAGTCACCCTCATATTAGCTCGTAAATAGTCCTTAGTACGCACCGCCAAATTGCCCTGTCTGACTACATCGATCGAAATTTCTCTTAAAGGTACTCTAGTTAATTCATGGATACCGGGGATAACCATACAACCCCCATTCAGAATAACTTTTTTATCCTTAGCAAAAAAGCCTCCATTACGCACAAAAGCCTCGTTATTAGGAGTAACAACATAAACCCTTGTATAACCCCAAATTGCCAGAACTAAAAGAAGAACTAACCCACCAATTAATCCACCAAAAAAGCTAATACTTCCTAGATTTAATTGAGCTAAATTAGAATTAGTATTAATGGGGATTTCCCTTATTAAATTACTCGTTAAAGGATTACTATTTTCTGATGAATTAATGTCAAAAGAATTATTATTATTTAGCTCAAAATTTTCTAAATTACTAATAGGTAAAGATTGAATAAACTGTAACCAAAAATTCATGGTTTTAACTCCTTTTTTTTATATAATTTAAAACTGATGTATCATAACCTCAAAGATTTTTGAGATTGCTTCGTTACCTCGCAATGACACAAACAATTACTGATTATTCATTACTTATTACTCATTACTCATTACCCATTACTCATTACTCATTACTCATTACTCATGACTCATTCCGTGAATTAAGCCATTTATCCTCATCAGAAGTATCTTTAGCGATGGCAATAAAATAGTGTTTTTGTCGATCGATAATAAGAATATCTTGTCCTCTATGGGGTATTACTTTAGCCCAGTCGGGTAAACAAACTTCGATCGTGACTAAATTACGAGCATTATCCAAAACATCAGCTTGAGCAATTCTCCCTTCGATGACGTAGGGAACTTGTTTAGATGTAACCGAACCGATACAGCCGATAAGTCGATCGCCATCAACCTCCTCCCCAAAATTAGCGAAGATTTTACCAATGGGATTAGATAACAATTTACCGATGTAAATACTAAAGAAGAAAGAAATAACAAAAATGACAAAGGCGATAAAACCTTGAGGAATGCCGTTAAGAAAACCACCGATGGTGACATTTAAAAACCAACCCGATACACCCCACACAGAAAAATCAATAGCTAACAAAATTAAGAGGGGACATTTTCCCACCCCAAACCACGATAAAAATGAGAGAAAACTCACATCGTTGTCAGTTTCTATATCTGCATTGACATTTCCTTCTATATCACCATCAATATCCCCGTCAATGTCAGCATCAACATCCATATCGACATCAACATCGACATCCATATCAACATCGGTATCTAAATCTTGCTCATCTCCTCCAGAAATAATCACAAGGAGAAACAGAAAAACACCGATACCGAGAAAAATCCAGTAAGTTAAATTAGCTATATCGAAAAGCATGGTTTTAGGGCAACAAATTAATTGCCGACTAGCTCCTATTTACTAGCTTATCCTTAGATTTAAGATTCGGTTCAAAATGTAAAGAAAGTTATCGATTTATCAAAGAATGTTCGATCGAACCAAAATAATTATGGTTGAAGTTTAATTAATTTTATGACTCCGTTAGAACTTTATCGAGAAACCTGACACCTCCAGTCAACAACTAATTCTATTTTTGCGTAACATCAGTTATTAATTTAACTTAATACTCGATACCTTTTTAATGATGACCATTTCGATCGATAATAAATAGTTGATCCATAGTAAGTATCGATAAAAATGTCCGAAGTTAGAAAAGCTGTTCAAAAACTTTATAACACATATCCTTTTCCACCTGATCCTTTATTAGACGAACCACCTCCGGGGTATAATTGGCGTTGGCACTATCAATCAGCGTATAACTTTTGTACTGGAATGAAACCCCAACAGGAAAAAATTCGTATTTTGGATGCTGGTTGTGGTACAGGTTCAGGCACGGAATATTTAGTCTTACACAATCCCTATGCAGAAATAGTTGCCGTTGACTTAAGCGAAAATGCCCTCGCCACAGCCCAAAAACGTCTCGAAAAATCAGGGGTATTAAACAATTTTCACGGTACAATCACTTTTAAACAACTTCCCTTAGAATCCGCTACTACTTTAGAGGGTACTTTTGATTTAATTAATTGTGTTGGCGTATTACATCATTTACCCGAACCCGAAATAGGTATTAAAGCCCTAGCGGAAAAATTGGCAGAGGGAGGCATAATGCACATTTTCGTTTATGGTGAGTTGGGCAGATGGGAAATTGCTTTAATGCAAAAGGCGATCGCACTGCTACAGGGTGACAAAAGAGGTGATTACACTGACGGTGTGAAGGTTGGTAGGGATGTTTTTGCCACTTTACCCGAAGATAATCGTTTAGTGGTGAAAGAAAAACAGCGTTGGCAATGGGAAAATCAACGAGATGAATGTTTTGCCGATATGTATGTGCATCCTTGCGAGACGGATTATAATATTGACACTTTATTCGATTTTATCAAGGTTTCTGGTTTAGAATTTATTGGGTTTTCTAATCCTGATACATGGCAATTAGAGAGATTAATTGGGAAAAATCAAGACTTAATTAATAGGGCAAATAATTTGACTCCTCAACAACGTTTTCGTTTGATCGAACTGCTCGATCCTGATAATATTACTCACTATGAATTTTTCTTAGCAAAACCACCTTTAAAAAGAGCAACTTGGGCGGATGATGAGTTATTAAAAATGGCTAAACCTGAGTTAAATCCGTGTCTATTTGGTTGGGAAAGTAAGGGGTTATTAGATTATCAATTTCAACCTATAACCCTTGATGATGAGGAGTTTATTTTCATGCAATATTGTGCCAAAAATCCTCAAGCAAATTTAACAGTAAATGATATTATTACCCAAACTAATTTAAGTCTCGATCGAGTTCGATCGATGATCAAAAAACAACTTGTTATGATGAGTGTTAATTCTTAATTCTTAATTCTTAATTTTTAATTCTGACTAACTCATTTTAAATCTACCACCCTTAGCAGGATCAGTCCAATCACAAGAATAACCTTTGGTTTCAGCTACAAACTGATTCCAAGGTACAGCGTCAATGGGTCCATCGGTAGCATAGACAATATCAAATAAACCATCATCTCTCACTTGACCAATACGCACGGTTTTCGCAATATGATGATTAGGTAATAGTGTAACAGGTCCATGAGGAGCGGGGAAAGTTTGTCCCACGGCGCTCGATCGAACTTTCTCAATATCATCTACACCACCGGCGGCTTCAACAGCTTGTTTCCAGAGATATACCATAGTATAAGCCGCTTCCATAGGATCATTCACCACCCGATCTTGACCATATTCTGCCTTGAAAGCCTCGACAAATTTAGTGTTTTCAGGACTTTCAACGGTTTGAAAATAATTCCACGCCGCATAATGCCCTTTGAGATATTCAACCCCAATTTGTTGTACTTCTTCTTCCGCAATACTTACGGACATAACAGGATATTTGTCAGGAGTTAAACCAGCCGCCTGAATTTGCTTAAAGAAAGCTACGTTACTATCACCATTAAGACTATTAAAAATTACACCGCCATCAGGCAAGGCATTTCTAATCTTGGTAATAATAGGGGTAACTTCAGTATTTCCTAAAGGTAAATAATCCTCCCCGACAACTTTACCGCCTTTAGCCTCTAATTGAGCTTTAATGATGGTATTTGCAGTACGAGGGAAAACATAGTCAGAACCGACTAAGAAAAACTCTTTCCCTTTGTTTTCTAATAACCAGTCCACCGCAGGTTCAATTTGTTGATTAGGAGCAGCCCCCGTATAAAATATATTACGAGAACATTCTTGACCTTCGTATTGTACGGGATACCATAACATATGGTTTTTGGATTCAAACACTGGTAATACGGCTTTGCGACTTGCAGAAGTCCAACAACCGAATACTGTAGCGACTTGATCTTGATCTATCAGTTTATTAGCTTTTTCTGCAAAAGTATCCCAGTTAGACTGTCCATCTTCCACAATGGCTTCGATTTGTTTGCCTAAAACCCCTCCAGAGGCATTAATTTCTTTGATTGCTAGTTTTTCAGCATCAACCACACTGGTTTCACTAATTGCCATAGTACCACTGAGGGAGTGTAAAATACCGACTTTAATGGTATCTCCACTGGCGGAGGGTTCTGTAGGAGTTACGGCAGTATCATCGGCGGGTGGAGCATCTCCACAGGCTTTTAACAATAAACTCGTTCCGATCGTAGCAGAGCCATATAAGAGAAATTTTCTTCTACCAAGTCTGGACATGATTTAATTCTTACTATTTTTCTGTGTTAGACTTAATCATGGTAAAGATAAGGTTAATAAAATTATGTATCTTAGGATACATTTTTCTCTAAGGGAAATCGGACTGTGGAACAATTAATCCTGTTCATTCTCAGTTTGACATAAAAAATAAGAAAAAACTCTGTCTTTCCTAATTCCTAATTCCTAATTCAAATTTATCTGCGCCAAGATACTTTAGGTAAAATTTGTTCCATATCAACTCTGCCTTGATACTTTTGAGCAAAGTTAAGTAAAGAATCGAGGAGAGAATCAGAGAGATAATGAGGTTGTAAGCCTAAATCTAATAAGTTAGTATTTTTAGCGTTAAAATAGTGTTTTTCTAACTCTACTCTTGGATTTTCAATATTATTAACTTCCACTTTTAAGCCTAAAGTTGTACCTGCTTTTTGTACCATACTTGCTAAGTCATTGATACTGAATAACTCGGTGAATTGATTAAACACACGGAATTTTCCAGCTTCCGCAGGATTGGCGATGGCAAGTTCCATACAACGTACAGTATCACGAATATCGAGGAAAGCGCGAGTTTGTCCACCACTACCATATACTGTTAAAGGATGTCCGATGGCGGCTTGAATACAGAAACGATTTAAAGCAGTACCGAAAACACCATCATAGTCAAGGCGGTTAATGAGTAACTCATCCATACCTGTTTCTTCCGTTAACACACCATAGACAACCCCTTGGTTTAAATCTGTGGCACGAATACCCCATACTTTACAAGCAAAGTGAATATTATGGCTATCGTGAACTTTACTTAAATGATAGAAACTACCCGGTTGTTTGGGATAGGGTAACACATCTTTACGCCCGTTATGCTCAATTTCAATATAACCTTCTTCAATATCAATATTTGGTGTACCATATTCGCCCATTGTACCCAACTTCACTAAATGAGAATCGGGAAACTCCTCTTTGATAGCATAGAGAATGTTTAACGTACCTACTACGTTGTTAACTTGAGTAAATACAGCGTGTTCTCGATCGATCATCGAATAGGGTGCGCTACGTTGTTCGCCAAAATGTACGATCGATTCTGGTTCAAACTTACGAAAGGCTTTGATTAAAAAATCGTAATTAGTAATATCACCAATAAATAACTCAATTTTTTTACCCGTTAATTCATACCAACGTTGAATCCTTTGCTTAATTGGTGCAATAGGAGTTAAAGTATCGACTCCTAACTTACTATCCCAATGACGACGACCTAAACTATCGAGAATAGCTACATCATAACCTTTATTTGATAAATGGAGCGCCGTTGCCCAACCGCAATAACCGTCTCCGCCTATTACTAATGCTTTCATTTCTATTATTTTTAACTAATTATCAATATTTAGGTAATTTACCAATTATTGGCACACAAAAGATCATCAAAATCTTTTTTTTCTAAGTTTTTTTCTTGAACTTATTACTCTTTACTTTTTCTTAACCAAAAATTTCAGCATAAAACAGCGCCGCTTCGAGAAGTAACGAGTCTTACTTTCTGGCGATAGGCTTTATCCCCCGTTCCAGAAGTCTTGAATACTGTTAATTGATTTATGTCAATTATTTATTAAATAGACTTCTCCAGAAATTATGATTTTATCACCGTAGAACAGGCATCTTGCCTGTATTTTTTAAGATGTCTGTTATAATCCAATTTTTACGTTTGATTTATTCAGCAAATCCTAATTATTTTGATTCTCTCCAAACAAATGATCTAATATCCTCTTATTTTCCGTTTGCAATCCCTTGATTTCTGATTGCATGGTTTTAATATCAGACTGCATAGTTTTCATGATTCCGACACTCTCGACAAACATTTCACTCAGAGAAGCCATTTGTAGTCGAACTTCGCTAATTTCTGCTTGATTTTGTGCGGTTTGTGCCACTAATGCCTGAATATCCGCTCTAATTTCTGCTTGATTTTGTGCCGTCTGTGCTACCAATGCTCGAATATCCGCTTGATTTTGTGCGGTTTGTGCTACCAATGCTCGAATATCAGTTTGATTTTGTGCGGTTTGTGCTACCAATGCTCGAATATCAGTTTGATTTTGTGCGGTTTGTGCTACCAATGCTCGAATATCAGTTTGATTTTGTGCGGTTTGTGCCACTAATGCCCGAATATCAGTTTGATTTTGTGCGGTTTGTGCCACTAATGCCCGAATATCATTTTGATTATTAACGGCAACTTTTGCACAAGTTTCTAAAAGTATCTCTACCTGTTTTAATCTTTGTTCTGACATCTTATTTCATTAAGTTAATCAACTGTAAAACATTATATTCTATTAATGGTGGGCGGTGCATCGCCCTACATTTTTAGAAGTTTCACACTTATAGCAAAAGTAAAACATTGAGATTTCTTCGTTCCTCTCGAAATGACAGAATATCATTAGAGGTGTGTAAGACTTACATTTTATGAGTCTAGTTTTAATACTGCCATAAATGCCGATTGGGGTACATCCACAGTGCCGATCGATTTCATGCGTTTTTTACCCTTAGCCTGTTTCTGTAACAGTTTTTTCTTACGACTAATATCACCGCCGTAACATTTAGCTAAAACGTCTTTTCTCAGGGCAGGAATATGCTCACTAGCGATAACTTTTGCACCGATGGAGGCTTGAATGGGTACTTTAAATTGATGACGGGGGATCAATTCTTTGAGTTTTTCTGTCAATGCTCGTCCTACATTATAGGCTTTGTCTCGATGCACAATCATGGCTAAAGCATCCACAGGGTCTTTATTTACCAAAATATCCAAACGTACTAAGGGATTTTCTCGGAAGCCTATTAGTTGATATTCCATACTAGCATAGCCTCTCGATCGAGATTTGAGTTGATCAAAAAAGTCTGTCACCACTTCCGCCAAAGGTAACTCATAAATCAAGTTTGTGCGGTTCATAGTAAAGTATTTCATATCAACAAAAATACCTCGCCGACTCTGACATAATTCCATCAAAGTACCCACATAATTCTCAGGGGTAATCATTTCTACCTTGATGTAAGGTTCTTCTATCTTAGTGCGTTTTTGAGGATCAGGTAAGGCACTAGGATTGTCAATTTCAAGGACTTCTCCATCGGTAGTCGTGACTCGATAAACTACGGAAGGTGCAGTAATAATTAAGTCTAAATTGTATTCTCTTTCTAGGCGCTCTTGGACAATTTCCATGTGCAGTAAACCTAAGAAACCACAACGAAAACCAAAACCCATAGCGCTGGAGGTTTCAGGTTCAAAGGAAAGCGCGGCATCGTTTAATTTGAGCTTTTCTAATGCCTCTTTCAAGTCGCCATATTGATCAGCATCAATGGGGAATAAGCCACAAAATACCATAGGTTTGGCTTCAGTATAACCGGGTAAGGCTTCCGAAGCAGGATTGTTGACTAGAGTAATGGTATCTCCTACCCTTGCATCTCCTACGGCTTTGATGGCGGCGGCTAAATACCCTACTTCTCCTGCGTGGAGTTCATTCACTTGTACTTGAGTCGGAGATAATACTCCCACTTCGTCTAATTCATATTGTTTACCAGATGCCATTAAGAGGATTCGATCGCCCTTTTTGATTTTTCCATCCATAACACGGAAATAAACAATGACTCCACGATAGGGATCATAATAACTATCAAAAATCAAGGCGCGTAAAGGTTGATCAACGGTATCCTCTGGGGGGGGAACTCGATCGACAATGGCTTCTAAAATATCATCAATGGCAATACCAGTTTTAGCAGAAGCATGGATAATGTTAGTACAATCTAAACCTACAACATCTTCAATTTCTTTAATAACTCGTTCGGGTTCAGCGCTTGGTAAATCGATTTTATTTAAAACAGGGATAATCTCTAAATTATTTTCTAAGGCTAAATAGACATTAGCTAAAGTTTGTGCTTCCACTCCCTGAGAGGCATCCACGACTAATAACGCCCCCTCACAGGCGGCGAGCGATCGAGATACCTCGTAGGAAAAATCAACGTGTCCGGGGGTATCAATCAAATTTAATACATAATCTTCACCATCTTTTGCTTTATAGTCCATTCGAGCGGCTTGAAGTTTAATGGTGATACCTCTTTCCCGTTCTAAATCCATATTATCGAGGAATTGAGCCTTCATATCTCGATCGCCTACAGTACCTGTTACTTGTAACAAACGGTCTGCTAAAGTGGACTTACCGTGATCAATATGGGCAATAATAGAAAAATTCCGCAGTCGTTTAACGGGAGCGTCAGTCATAAATTTATCTTCTCAAAACTTAGCAATGAAAAATTAACGTTTCTTAACTTATTATAGTGAATAATGGATGGTGAATAATGAATAATAAATAGCAAATCATAAACAATACACATTTATTCTTTCGCCAACAAATTCATAAATGTAAAAAAGTTAATGATATATAAAATTTATGTCCCTCTAACAATATTCTATCAATCAAAGGCGTAGCGACAGAATCTCAGTCCGTTAATTTTCAAATAAATATAGAGTTATTTTTTGTCTAGTATTTTGTAAACATACTGCTAATTAATCAAGCGGGTAACGCGATTCGAACGCGCGACATTCACCTTGGCAAGGTGACGCTCTACCACTGAGCTATACCCGCATTTGCCACATTTATTATTATGCCTCAGACAAGAAAAAAAGTCAAGGTTATTATCAAAAAAATTTTTAACTTTGAAAAACTTTGCTTGATGAGATTGCTTCAGATTGCTTCGTACCTCGCAACGCAAAGCGCCTCGCAATGACGAAAAGAATGAAGAATTAACAATTAATAACTATAAAAAATTTTTCTGTGGGGTCGATCGAACTGTACAATAGAAAATCTGAGACTATAGAAACAAGTATTGAGTAATGGATATTAAAGACGGCTTTGTAGGAACTATTGGCAATACTCCCTTAATTCGCTTGAACAGTTTTAGTGAAGCAACAGGGTGCGAAATCTTAGGGAAAGCGGAGTTTTTAAATCCGGGGGGATCGGTGAAAGACCGTGCGGCACTTTATATAATTCAACAAGCCGAACAACAAGGATTATTAAAGCCGGGGGGTACTGTAGTAGAAGGCACTGCTGGAAATACTGGTATTGGTTTAGCCCACATCTGCAATGCGAAGGGTTATAAATGCGTCATTGTCATTCCTGAAACTCAATCTCAAGAAAAAATGGACGCTTTAAGAACTTTAGGTGCGGAAGTTAGAGCTGTTCCTGCTGTACCCTATAAGAATCCCAATAATTATGTCAAATTGTCGGGGAGGATTGCCCAAGAAATGGAAAATGCAATTTGGGCGAATCAGTTTGATAATTTAGCAAATCGTCAAGCTCATTATGAGACAACAGGCAAAGAAATTTGGCAACAAACCGATGGAAAAGTCTCTGCTTGGGTTGCCGCTACGGGTACTGGTGGCACTTTTGCAGGTGTTTCTTTGTTTTTGAAAGAGCAAAACCCTGATATTAAATGCGTTTTAGCTGATCCTTTGGGTAGTGGTTTATATAGCTATGTGAAAACAGGGGAAATGAAAATTGAGGGTAATTCCATTACAGAGGGTATCGGTAACAGTCGAGTTACGGCTAATATGGAAAATGTACCCATTGATGATGCTATCCAAGTTACAGATCAAGAAGCAGTGGACGTACTTTATCAATTATTGCGTCAAGAAGGCTTATTTATGGGTGGTTCAGTTGGTATTAATGTAGGGGCGGCTGTTACCTTAGCTAAACAATTAGGACCAGGTCACACGATCGTAACGGTGTTATGTGATGGTGGAGGGCGTTATCAATCCCGTCTTTATAATCGTGAATGGTTAGAATCAAAAGGTTTATCTGTTTACCCCTAAAAATGAACAAGGGGGATAAACCCCCTTGCTACTCCCGTCTCCTGTTTGTTCCCTTTCTCCATTTATTATTATACTATAAAATTAAAAATTTTTCTATCATGCAATTTATTCGTCAACAAATCGTTCCTTTAATCACTATTTTAATCGCCTTATTTGCTTTAGTAACGGTATCAGCACGGAGTTTTATGGATGCGGATTTAGCCCAACCTGCCCCTATAGAGCAATCTTTTTCCAAGTAGCTGATGCTCAAAAAATCTGACGACTAAAAAAATTAATTTCTGATTTTGACAATTTTGGGTGCAAAAACAGGGATGCGGATACATAGTAACGTTAACAATGCTAATAAATGTATTGACCAATGTGCCACCGCAAAGCCCCAAATCACTAATATAACGGCGGTAAAAATTGTTAACACGAGATGAATTTCCTGATTAGTCCGTTTGTAAATGATGACACTAATGATCGACATTAACAGTAAGAGAATCATAAACAGAGTAATCATATTATTTCGCCTCGATAATTCTGTGACTCTACTTTAGCATTTTTATTTTACCCTCTCGGTAAAATGTTATACTTTAGGTTCGATCGTCATAAAACTTTATTTATCTTAACAATCAAGATTTTTCAGAAGGTTAATAAAATGAGAGTAATTGACTGCTTAGATTTGAAAAATTTATATGAAGTAGATGGGGCTTTATGGTTAGAAAAAACCGTAGAATTATTGCAAGAAAAAAAATTTAATGAGTTAGATTTAGACAACTTAATTGCAGAAATTATCGCTATGGGGATTAGTCAAAAAAAGGAACTAAAAAATCGTCTCCGAGTCTTAATCATGCACCTACTTAAATATAAATATCAAACGGATAAAAGATCAAAAAGCTGGTTACAAATCATTATCGAACAACGCCGTCAATTAGAAGATTTATTAACATATAATCCCAGTTTAAAATCCCATTTATTAGAAGTCATGGATAAATGTTATCAAGATGCAAGAAAAGATGGTAGCAAAGAAACAAGTTTACCTTTACAAACATTTCCTCTAACTTCTCCTTTTTCTATAGAACAAATTTTAGATCATGATTTTTTCCCTCAAAATTAAATCAAAAAGAAATATTGTTTTTACTTATATAAATATATAATTAATTTAAAGTACTTACTTATCAAGGAACTTTACAGAAACTTTATATAATTATTCAGTGTTTATACTGATCTATTTAGCTCGATCGTGGGGTACAATTAATCTCATAACAGTAGATATGACTATTTTTGTTATTTTGAATACAAATTTCAGCATTTATTTAAGAAACTATTTTTAATTCATCTATAATCCCCACCCACTGATAAGAGGAAAAAGCTATGTTAGACCGTCAAAACCCCGAAAAAAAAGACAGTATCATCCCTCGTTTGATCAATCCTTTCTTATCTTTCCATACACAGAATCAAACAGGCACAACTTTAGTAACAGGGGTTGCCCTTGGCTTGATTGCCCTTGGGGGAGCAACTTTAGCTATTGCAAAAGCAGGACAAAATAAAACTAATACGATCGCTGATGAAAATACAAAACAGGTGTTATCCGTTACAGAAGGTGGGATAAATAATTTAATAGCTCAGTTAAGTACACCAAAGGGAAGACCATTACTTCTTCTCAATAATGATCCTAATGGTTTACTACAATGCACCTCTAATTGTGATCAGTGGAGTTCGGAAGTAGCAAATACAGTTATACAAAGTTATAATGTTACACCAGCTAATGCTTGTTCTTCTGCAAGTATAAGTAGTGAAACAACTATTATTCCTAATGACAGATCACAAAGTTTAAGGGCAAGTCAAAATATTGGCAGTGGTGCTTCGGCAGGAGATTTTCAATTATTAGCCTATAGATATGTTCCGAACGATTCTAGTAATCCTACTGGTGGTGGAATAGGACGTATGTTAGTGCAAGGAAATTTGAGTCAAACTGGTAAAGATAATAATAAAGCCCGTTTTGAAGTAAGATTTCCTGTAACTATTCAACCCGCTTCGGGTGGTGGTGCTGGCGGAGCTGCACTCATGGGAAATAAAATTGATTTAAAAAAAACTGACGTGAAAGCAGATTCGGTTGTTTGTACAAATCCGGCTCTTTGTGCTATCACTTGTTCTTCTGGTGCAACTAACCCTACAGATGCCCAATTAAAAACGGCAATTGGTGCAGAAAGTAATGCAGTCATTACTGGTTTAACTACGGCGAACGCTACCCTCAAGGTTGGTGGCTCTGTGATTCCTCCAATACCAGCAGTCCCAGCAGTAGCAACGATAAATAATCTCAATAATATTACAAGCACTGTCAAATTACCTCGTACTGTGGGAGATGGGTCGGGAGTAACAGTAAATGATGTTCCTCATGTAGTTAATGGAGTAACAACGTATTATTATCAAATTGCTGATTGGACTAGCAATAGTTCTGTTCTGATTAAAAATGGTCAAACTGCACAATTTAGAGTTTATGTTTCTGGTAATATCAATTATTCAGGAAATAATGGCATAGGAATTGAAACAGTTGGTACGGGCAACCCTCCGCCCATTGCTCCAACCCCTGGGCAAATACGTCTTTTCGGTGGTTTTGCTAATGGGAATCCTCCAAGTACAACTCAAACATGGAATTTTGGAGGAACTTTTTGCCAGACTGCCTTTCTCCATGCTCCTAATTCTAATGTAACTTTTAATGGTGGTGGTGCTGGATGTAGTGGAATGACAGTTCCCAATCCTACTGGTACTGGTACAATTACTTTTCCCTCAAATAATGCTCCTAATTTTTATGGAGCAGTTTGGGTAAATCAATTTTTAGCTGGAAGTACCAATTCTACATATTTTTATGAACAACCTGGTATTATGACCGTTCTTACTAGCTCTTATGGTGCTGGTGCTTTTAGTCCTCAGTCTGTAGTAATGAACTCTATTAGTCAATTTGAAAGAAGAGGGTTATAAGCATTTATTTGTGTTGAGAAAAATTCGATCGAGCTTTTTGTTAGGGTTCGATCTTTTTTTATGGAGTTGATTAGATTGCTTCGTGCCTCACAATGACACAAGGGGGGGTTCGATCGATTTGGGGATTGCTTCTTGCCTCGCAATGACATAGGGGGAAGTTCGATCGATTTTAGGGATTGCTTCGTGCCTTGCAATGACACAGGAGGGATTCGATCGATTTGGGGATTGCTTCGTGCCTCGCAATGACATAGGGGGAGGTTCGATCGATTTTGGAGATTGCTTCGTGCCTCGCAATGACACAAGAGAAGGTTCGATCGATTTTAGGGATTGCTTCGTGCCTCGCAATGACAGAAGGGGAGGTTCGATCGATTTGGAGATTGCTTCTTGCCTCGCAATGACATAGGGGGAAGTTCGATCGATTTGGAGATTGCTTCGTGCCTCGTAATGACATAGGGGGGGAGGTTCGATCGATTTTGGAGATTGCTTCGTGCCTTGCAATGACACAGGGGGAGTTCGATCGATTTTAGGGATTGCTTCGTGCCTCGTAATGACAGAAGGCTGAAAATTCACAGTATCAGTAAGTTTGTAAAAGGTTCGTGATTTTTCCAGCGATAGGTATTAAAATCACGTTTATCGGTGGATAAAATACGCCCATCTTCTAAATCTTCTGCAAGAATAACTAAAGAAGCATCTGCTAAATCCATTGGTAGATTTTGATATTTTTCGATCAACTTTTCTATTCGGTTTAAATGGCTTTCTTCCAAGTTGAATAATTGAAATCGTTGTTTATGTTGTTGAAATAATTTGATTAATTGTGTTTGTTTCTGTACCCCTATATTTTTGTCGATAGAACGTTTTAATAATAAATGACAAGTTTCTGTTAAAACAGTCCAAGTAGTAATTAATGTTTCTTGTGGATATTTAGCTAAGGTTTGTTGTGCCAGTTTATGATAATCATCTTTATCATTGAATAAAGCTACCCAAAACCCAGTATCAACAATGATCATATTTGCCGCTCTATGAAACTTACTCAAACTTGATCAAGAATGGTCAAGTTCCCACTCTTCATGGGATGGACGTTCACTTCCTGCTTCACCGAATCCCTAATAGACTTGCCATTAAGTTGGTTTGACTCTCCACAGGCTTTACTTTCCGACAAGCTATCGGTAGTTGGATATAACTCCAAATTAATACTAGCATTC
>NZ_JBLZFY010000061.1:0-25313 GCF_050753365.1 Geminocystis sp. CENA526 | reverse complement strand
CTTTTCCCCCTCTTCCCCCTCTTCCCTCTCTTCCCTCTCTTCCCTCTCCCCTTCCTCATCAAAAGACTTTTTCGACAACGCCTAAATAGTTTACAATACTTAATGTAAATGTTGATCTAACGAAAAAAATGAGTGCTAAAGTAGAAATTTATACTTGGAGTAGTTGCCCTTTCTGTATTCGTGCCAAGGCGTTATTAAAACAAAAACAGGTGGATTTTATTGAATATTGTATTGACGGCGATAATGATGCTAGAAGGGAAATGTCACTAAAGGCGAACGGACGTACTAGCGTTCCTCAAGTATTTATCAATGATAATCATATCGGAGGTTGCGATGATTTACATGAGCTTGACGCTATCGGAGAATTAGATAAACTGCTGAATGAGTAAACAAAAAAATAAGATGAAATTTACTTTTATTATAGACTCGATCGAAAAGTTAGATCCCACCCATGATAGTAGTGTCGCCATAATGGAAGCGGCGCAAATTTTAGGACACGAAGTTTATATTACCACGATTGATCTTTTAAGTGTGGTGGACGGTAAAGCCTATGCCCATTTACAACCCGTGACATTAAAACCAGTAGAATTAGTGAATCATCATTGGCAGGTAGAGAAAAACTGGTATTTTTTGGGAGAATCGGAATTTTTACCCTTAGAATATTGTCAAGCCGTGTTTATGCGTAAAGATCCTCCTGTTAACACTCCTTATCTCTATGCTACTTATATTTTAGACCTAATTGACACAAAAAAAACAAAAGTCCTTAATTCTCCTCAAGGCATTCGTGGTGCAAACGAAAAAATGTACGCCTTACAATTTCCGACCGTTATTCCCAGTACGATCGTCACTCAAAGTAAAGAAGTTATCGCTAATTTTTTGGATGAAAAAGAGGCTATTATTCTCAAACCTTTAGGGGGTAAGGCAGGAGAAGGTATTTTATTCTTACAACAAGGCGATCGAAATTTTAACTCTCTCATCGAAATTAGCACCAAACAAGGGTATGAACCGATTATGGTACAAGAATATTTGCCATCGGCTAAAGAAGGGGATAAACGGATTATTTTATTAGATGGTAAACCCATTGGCGCTGTGAATCGCATTCCCACTGGTAAAGAATTTCGAGGCAATATGGCAGTAGGCGGTAGAGTTGCACAAACTGACATTACCGACAGAGAATTAATGATTTGTGACACCCTCGCACCGAAATTAAAAGAAGATGGTTTATTTTTCGTGGGGATAGATGTTATTGGCGGTTATCTCACCGAAGTTAATGTCACCAGCCCAACTGGTATTCGAGAGATCGATCGATTGAATAATGTTAATCTAGGTAAACAGGTTATTAGCGCTGTGGTAAATCAGCTTTCCTAGAGGAGAATTAAGAATCAAAAACTATTCACTATTCTGCTATGTCTAAATAATGTTTACTAATTTTACCATCAAAAATTTTCGTTGTTTTGACAATTTAACTATTGAAAAAATTATGATTGCTGGTGATATTGGAATTGGTGAATTAATACCGATTGCCTATATGGGGGAAGGAATTTCTCGTTTATTATCCATAATATTAGCCATAGCAACAACAGAAAATGGAGTCGTTTTAATCGATGAAATTGAGAATGGATTACACTATTCAAAAATTACCGATATATGGAAAGGAATAGATTTAATTTCCCGTCAAACTAATACCCAAATATTTGCTACAACCCATAGTTTTGACTGTATAAATTCTGCCCATGAAGCATTTAGTAGTAATGATAATTATGATTTTACTTATCACCGTTTAGAAACAATTAATAATATTATTCAAGTTATTTCTTATGATTATGAAACAATAAATACTTCTGTAGAAATGAATTTTGAAATGAGATAATGTCCAACAAAATAAATGTAATGAATCAATTAGTTATTAATTCTAAATTCTTTCTATCGTCATTGCGAGGTAACGAAGCAATCTTTCTAAATTCTACATTCTAAATTCTAAATTTTTTCTGCAATCTTTCAAATTTTGTAGGTTATGATAGATAAGTGCTGTCTTAGTAGAAAAATTTGAGTATGAGTACTATAATCGATAATGACTTAAAAGAGTTAAAAGATTTAATCAATAATAGATTAGATCAAGTTGAGCATAAAATCAATCAGGTTGAACATAAAGTAGTTCAGGTTGAACATAAAATAGATCAAGTTGAACAGAAAGTAGATCAAGTTGAACAGAAAGTAGATAATTTAGATATAAGATTAACTAACCTTGAAGCTAACTACAATAACATAGATAAAAATATTATTAAAATTGAGACTAAATTAGAGGTTTTAAAACCAGTATTTGACAAAATACCAGATTTGTCAGAAAAAGTCGGAGAATTAAAAAATTGGAAACAAATATCCATCGTACTATTAACAGGTTTAATTACTTCATTATTTTGGATATTTCGAGATAAAATTTAGCTTTTATTGATAGTAATTTCTAGCAAAACTTTTATTTTAAATTATTGATTGTATGACTACAGAAAGAGAGTATCAGGAATGGCAAAAACGCAGAAATAAAAGACAAAAACCGAGAAAAATTAAACGCAAAAAAAATCATACTCTCGATATTTTATATGTCTTAATCATTTTTACTTCGATCACATTAACCATCAAAAATAATCCTCAATATTTTAATTTTACCAGAGAAAATTTAACATGGCAAAATATCTTTAATACTTTTGCAAATAATTCTTTACGCACTTTAACTCAAGAGTTTATTACCAAAATTGATGAGCCTATTGTTATCAATAATCCTGTTAATTTACAAAGCAAAAAATTTACGGATATTGACAATAAAGCAAAAAGTATTCAATATAACGGTAATTCTGTTCAAGAATTAGCTAATATTCTATCTAGTTATGCCACTACAGAACAAGAAAAAGCTCGAATTATTTATACATGGATTACCCATAATATTAGTTATGATGTTGTGGCTTTAAGAAATTTATTCGATCGAAATATTTATCCTGATGTTAAAGTAGAAACAGTATTAAATACTCGATCGACAATTTGTTCAGGTTATGCTAATTTATATCAACAATTAGCCCAATATATGGGCTTAAAATCAATAATTGTGGTAGGTTATGCCAAAGGAAGTGATTATGCGTTAGGGAATGATAAAGACGTAAACCATGCTTGGAATGCAGTTAAAATTGATGGAGATTGGTATTTAATTGATACAACTTGGGGAAGTGGCACTGTTAATAATAATGTATTTAATGCCCAATTTAATCCCTATTATTTCGCTACAAAACCCGAAGAATTTATCTATAGTCATTTTCCAGAAAACCCTCAATGGCAATTATTAAAAACTCCTTTTTCTCGTGAACAATTTGAAAATTTTGCCAATATTTCTCCAACTTTATTTGAGCATAATATACAGCTAATTAGTCATCAAAACTTAAAAATTAATACCGATAATTCTGTTAATATTGTCCTGAAAGCACCTCAAAATGTGGTTGCCATCGCACAGTTAAAATCTGAGGAAAAAGAAATTCCTGATAACTATACATTCGTGCAAAAAAGAGGTGAAAATATCGTTGTGAATGCAGGATTTCCCCAAGGAGGAAACTATCAATTAAACATATTTGCAAAACCTAAAGACGGCAGTAATAATTATCCTTTAGTGGTGACTTATGATATTTCTGCTAATAATAAAAGCGGTAAATTTCCTACAACTTTTCAACATTTTAGCGAAAATAATGGCTATCTTGAAGCACCTTTAAAGGCAACCTTAACCCCGAATCAAAATACCTATTTTAAGCTACAAATCGACTCAGCAACAGAAGTAAAAGTTGTTGATAAGTCCACTAATCAATGGCACAATTTAACCCGTTATGGTAACGTTTTTTCGGGCAATGTTAATATTGGCAATGGTGAAGTTATGATATATGCAAAATTCCCCAATGATTCTCGTTATTGGGGATTATTAAAATACGGTGAATAAAGACTTTATTACTGTTATCTAAAATCTTTTTTCGGTTTATAATTTGACTTCAATGTCCACACCAGCAGGTAAATCTAACTTCATTAAAGCATCGATGGTTTTAGAAGAAGGTTGGTAAATATCAATTACTCGGCGATGGGTACGGGTTTCAAAATGCTCTCTGGAATCTTTGTCAACGTGAGGCGATCTTAATACACAATAGATTTTACGCTTTGTAGGGAGAGGAATAGGTCCGATAGGTTGTGCATTGGTACGATTTGCTGTTTCTACAATTTTAGTACAAGATGTGTCGAGTAAACGTCGATCGAACGCTTTGAGACGAATACGAATTTTTTGTTGTTGTAAAGTTGCCATTTTTTATATTTCCTGTATATTTATATTTTCAAGGTACAAGTGAATTAAGAATTGAGAATGCAGAATTAAAAATTAAGAAAACCTGTAGGGTGGGTTAGACAGAGATAAATTAAGGCACATATTTGATAGTTACGTTTTGTCGTAACCCACCAAAGCCTATAATTATTTTTTATCCTAACCCACCAAAGCTACTATTTTAAGATTTTAGCTACAGCACCCGCACCAATGGTACGACCACCTTCACGAATAGCGAAACGCATACCTTGTTCGATCGCAATGGGGTTGATTAACTCAACGGTCATTTTGATACGATCGCCGGGCATAACCATTTCAGCAGCGCTACCATCGTCAGCAGTGAAGTCACTGATAGTTCCAGTTACGTCGGTTGTACGCACATAGAACTGAGGACGGTATCCGGGGAAGAAAGGAGTGTGACGACCACCTTCTTCTTTTTTGAGAACGTAAACTTCAGCCTCGAATTTGGTGTGAGGAGTGATAGAACCGGGTTTAGCTAATACCATACCACGCTCAATATCATCTTTTTGTACACCACGAAGAAGAACCCCTACGTTGTCTCCAGCCATACCTTCGTCTAAGGTTTTTTGGAACATCTCAACCCCAGTAACGGTGGTGCTACGGGTGTCACGAATACCAACTAATTCAACGGTTTCTTGAACTTTTACTTTTCCTCTTTCAATACGACCAGTAGCAACAGTACCACGACCAGTGATGGAGAATACGTCTTCTACAGCCATTAAGAAAGGCTTGTCGATGTCACGCTCAGGAGTAGGAATATAAGCATCTACTTCTTCCATGAGTTTGTGAATTTTATCAGTCCACTCGTTTTCGCCTTTTTGGGTTTTGGGATTAGCAGTCATTTGCTCAACGGCTTTTAACGCAGAACCTGCAACGATAGGAATGTCATCTCCGGGGAAGCCATACTCAGTTAATAACTCACGAACTTCTAATTCTACGAGTTCTAATAATTCAGCGTCATCCACTTGGTCTTCTTTGTTTAAGAATACTACGAGACTGGGTACACCAACCTGTCTAGCTAAGAGGATGTGTTCACGGGTTTGGGGCATAGGACCATCAGCCGCAGATACTACTAAAATAGCTCCGTCCATTTGAGCCGCACCAGTGATCATGTTTTTAACGTAGTCAGCGTGTCCGGGGCAGTCAACGTGAGCGTAGTGACGATCGGGAGATTCGTATTCAACGTGAGCGGTGTTGATGGTAATACCACGAGCTTTTTCTTCAGGAGCAGCATCGATTTCATCGTATTTACGAGCTTTTGCTTGACCGATCGCCGATAAAGTTAAGGTAATAGCTGCGGTTAAAGTAGTTTTACCGTGGTCAACGTGACCGATCGTACCAATATTAACGTGGGGTTTTGTTCTTTCAAATTTTTCCCGTGCCATTTTCGTTGTTTTTCCTTTATTTAATGAATTAAATTAATATTACAGAAGACAATAGTTAGAACTTTTTATAAACACAGGCAAGATGCCTGTTTTACGATAGATCATAATTTTTGAACAAGTCTATTGAACCCAATGCCTTCTACTATAGATAACCTCTATTTTTAGCAATAATGGTATTCGCCACATTGCTAGGAACTTCAGCATAATTACTGAACTCCATGCTAAATATACCACGTCCTTGGGTCTTAGAGCGAATATCAGTCGCATATCCGAACATCGCCCCTAAAGGTACTTTGGCTGTCACTTTAGCAATACTGTCTTCGGAGTTCATGCCTTCGATCGTACCACGACGAGAGTTAAGATCACCCATGACATCTCCTAAGAAATTGTCGGGTACTTCTACCTCAACTTTCATCATCGGTTCTAACAAGACAGGTGCTGCTTTTTCAACACCATCCCGAATTGCCATTGAACCTGCAATTTTGAACGCCATTTCTGATGAGTCCACATCATGGAATGAACCGTCCACTAGGGTAACTTTGAGATCGATTACAGGATAACCAGCTATTATACCAGATTCACAGGCTTCTTTGATGCCTTGTCCTACGGAGGGTATATATTCTTTGGGAATTGTTCCCCCTACGATTTTCGAGACAAATTCAAAGCCTTTGCCTTCTTCTTGAGGTTCGATTTCGATTACCACATGACCATATTGTCCTTTTCCGCCACTTTGACGAATGAATTTACCTTCGGCACTTACTGCTTTACGGATTGTTTCACGATAAGCTACTTGAGGTTGTCCAACGTGGGCTTCCACTTTAAACTCCCGTAACATTCGATCGACCAAAATCTCTAAATGTAGTTCTCCCATTCCTGCGATTACCGTTTGATTCGTTTCGGGATCAACGCTAACTTTAAAGGTGGGATCTTCATCAGAAAGGGATTGTAAGGCTTTGGATAACTTATCCATGTCTTGGGTAGTTTTAGGCTCTACCGCTACGGAAATAACGGGTTCTGGTACATACAAGGATTCTAAGATGATGACATTTTGATCATCACATAAAGTATCCCCTGTGGTGGTCAATTTTAAGCCGATAATTGCTCCTAAATCCCCTGCCCTTAATTCGTCAACCTCGATTCGATCGTTAGCTTTGAGCACGATTAAACGAGAGATGCGTTCTTTTTTGTTTTTGGTAGCATTATATACATAAGTACCTTTAGTCAACACTCCAGAATAAACCCTAATAAATGTTAAACGACCATAGGGATCAGATGCAATTTTAAAGGCTAAAGCGGAGAAAGGTTCATCATCGGATGAGTGTCTCACGGCTTCTTCACCATCGGGCAGAACACCCTTAATAGCTGGAACTTCCGTGGGTGCTGGTAAGTAGTCCACCACTGCATCTAACAGAAGTTGTACACCTTTGTTTTTAAAAGCTGAACCGCACAACATGGGGATCAAAGCACCCGTTAAAGTACCATGACGGAGGGCTTGTTTAATTTCCGCTTCGGTAATTTCTTCTTCTCCCAGATATTTCTCTAACAGATTCTCGTCGGATTCTGCCACAGCTTCCACTAGATAGCCTCGATATTCTTCGGCTTGTTCTAACATATCTGAAGGAATATCGGTAACGTCGATTTGTTCTCCTAAGTCATCTAAATAGATGTGAGCTTTCATGGTGATTAAGTCCACGATGCCTTGAAATTTATCCTCGCTACCGATGGGGATTTGAATAGCAACGGCAGGCGCTCTTAAACGCTCTTTTACCTGTTGATATACTTTGAAGAAATTTGCCCCCGTACGATCCATTTTATTGACAAAAGCAATACGAGGTACTTTATATCGATCGGCTTGGCGCCAAACGGTTTCTGACTGAGGCTGAACTCCTCCCACAGAACAAAATACTGCGATAACTCCATCGAGTACACGCATCGATCGTTCTACTTCAATGGTAAAGTCAACGTGACCGGGGGTGTCAATGATGTTAATATGATGACCACGCCAATCAGTACTAATAGCAGCAGCAGTAATGGTTATACCACGCTCTCTTTCCTGTTCCATCCAGTCAGTAACAGCATTACCATCGTGAACTTCCCCGATTTTGTGAACAATACCAGAGTAAAAAAGTATTCTTTCTGTCGTTGTGGTTTTACCCGCATCTATATGAGCCGCAATACCTATATTACGGACTTTTTCTAGGGGAATTGTACGAGCCACAGCTACCTCCTTTTCAGCTACACTTTGATAGTGATTTGCACTAAAATTTGACACCGTTTACTATTCTACACTGTTCTTAACAAAACTTACCACTTTTTTTTGTAAGCTCTTTTTCAGGTAGATTTCGATCGAGCCATAAAATATGAGTTAGTGATTAGACATCAAAAATTACAGGCAAGATGCCTGTTTTACGCACATAATCTATACTCACAACTTATGAAAATCTTAGTAACGATAGTGAGCAAAAGCCTTGTTAGCTTCAGCCATTTTATGGGTTTCTTCTCTTTTCTTGATAGCGCCACCAGTTTCATTCGCCGCATCCATGATTTCGTTAGCTAATTTCATAGACATGGTTTTACCGCTTCTTTTACGAGAAAAAGCAATTAACCAACGTAAGGCAAGGCTACTACCACGGGAAGAACGAACTTCCATAGGTACTTGATAAGTTGCACCACCAACTCTTCTCGCTTTAACTTCTACTAAAGGAGTAAGGTTTTTAATGGCTTTTTCAAAGGTTTCCATCGGCTCATTACCAGTTCTTTCAGCGATGATACTTAAAGCATCATATAAAATTCTGGCGGCGAGGGATTTCTTACCATCCTTCATGATTCTACGAATGGTCATGTTAACCAAACGACTATTATAGACTGGATCGGGTGGTACTTCTACCACTTTAGCTTTACTTCTACGAGACATTTATTTATCCTTAAAAATTACTATTAAATTAATATGTTGAGGAATTACGCAGATTAACTATAAATATAAGGTTTTGAGATTGCTTCGTTATCACTCGCAATGACATAAATTTTGCTCATCGACAATGACTTAAAATTTTTATGACGAGTAATGACGTAAATCCTTTGTCAATAACGTAAATCCTTCCGAAAATCTAGGCTTTAGGACGTTTTGCTCCGTATTTAGAGCGTCCTTGTTTTCTGTCTTTTACTCCAGTAGCATCAAGAGTACCACGCACGATATGGTATCTTACACCGGGTAAATCTTTCACCCTGCCACCTCTGATTAAAACAACGGAGTGTTCTTGAAGGTTATGACCAATACCGGGGATATATGCTGTTACTTCAAATCCTGATGTTAAACGAACCCTTGCCACTTTTCTTAAAGCGGAGTTAGGTTTTTTAGGAGTAGTAGTATAAACCCTTGTACAAACTCCACGACGCTGAGGACATTCTTTGAGCGCAGGGGATTTGGTTTTCTTTTGAATTTGTGAACGTTCGCTACGAATTAGTTGTTGAATTGTTGGCATGAGGTATGCTTTTTATTTATACACAATTTTTGTATATATAAGTATAATTATCCCTAGTATATATTAACCAGTGACAATCTATGATCATATCCCATTTTTTGAACATTTGTCAATTGTTCTGATAATTAGGGTGTTGCTTGATTATTTTTTGATGATGCTAGGGCAAAAGGCAAAAGGCAAGTGTTTGAGTATATAATGGAATTTTAAAATTTTATAAGTTAAAGTTAGATATTATGTCAGTACTGGCGGCCATCGCAGTTTTAGGTTTATTAATTGTAGTCCATGAATTAGGACATTTTGGAGCGGCAAGATTACAAGGTATTCGTGTTAGTAAATTTTCCATCGGTTTTGGACCTGTTTTAGCTAAATATGATGGTAAGGAAACAGAATATGCTTTAAGGGCTTTTCCATTGGGGGGTTATGTCGGTTTTCCTGATGATGATCCCGATAGTAATATACCTTTAGATGATCCTAATTTACTGCGTAATCGTCCAGTGTTCGATCGAGCTATTGTCATTAGTGCAGGAGTTATTGCTAATCTAATTTTTGCTTATTTCTTGTTAGTGAGTCAAGCGGTAACGGTAGGAGTACAAGATATAAACTATCAAGCAGGGGTTTTAATTCCCGACATCATCAGTGAAGTTAACTCTCCTGCCGTAAAAGCAGGATTGCAAAAAGGAGATGTTATTTTAGCGGTGGATAATCAACCGTTACCTGCACAAGAAACAGCTTTAGAAACCTTGAGACAAACTATTCAAGACTCCCCTAACCAAGTGTTAAAATTCACGGTGAAAAGGGAAGATGAAACTTTTGTTTTATCGATTACTCCTGAATTGAGCGACAATGGCAAGGGTAAAATAGGGGTAATGTTAGCACCGAATGGAGACTTTATCAAACGCCGTCCCCATGATATAATCGAAGCCTTTACTGTCGGGACGCAACAATTTGAACGTTATACAAAACTGACTATACAAGGTTTTGGACAATTAATTAGTAACTTTCAAGAGAGTGCCAAACAAGTAGCAGGTCCAGTTGCGATCGTAGCGGTGGGTGCAGAGTTAGCCAAAAATGACTTAGGAAATCTCTTTCAATTTGGGGCGTTAATTAGTATTAACCTTGCCATTATCAATATTTTACCTTTACCTGCCCTCGATGGTGGACAATTAGCATTTTTAATGGTGGAAGGAATTATGGGTAAACCCCTTCCGAATAAATTACAAGAAGGAATTATGCAAACGGGTTTAGTGTTGTTGCTAGGGTTGGGTATTTTCTTAATTTTAAGGGATACCGCTAATTTAGCCTTTGTGCAACAATTTTTTCCTCAATAAAAAATAAAAACGGGCGAGATGCCCGTGCTACGTTTTTCGTGATTCGACCTAATACGTTAATATTCTGGTACTGAAGAATCCACTTCTTTACTCCATGCGAGAATACCACCTTTGACGTTAATACCTTCTATTCCGTTTTCTTTCAGAATTTGTAAAGCTTTCGCCGATCGACCGCCCATCTTACAATGAGCAATCAAACGATGTCCACTAACATCTATTAATTCTTTGACTTTTTGCACACCCTCACCACTTTCAATATCGGGTAAAGGAATTAAAACAGAATTAGGAATTTTAGCAATTTCGTACTCATTAGGATTACGCACGTCAATTAAGACAAAATCATGGGGGTGACTGTCTAATAGGAATTTTAAGTCATGAACTGTCATTTCTTGAAGTTCTTCCTTAGCTTTCGCTTCTTCGGCTTGAGCTTGAGGAATACCACAAAATTCCTCGTAATCGACTAATTTTTCAATGACAGGACGCACAGGATTAGGACGTAATTTCAACTCTCGGAATTTCATATCCCAAGCATTGAATAACAATAAACGTCCATTGAGGGTATTATCAGCCCCTAGAATAATCTTAATGGCTTCTGTGGCTTGGATTGTACCAATTATACCGGGTAATACTCCTAAAACTCCTCCTTCGGCACAAGAAGGTACCATGCCCGGCGGTGGGGGTTCGGGATATAAGTCACGATAGTTCGGACCACCTTCATAGTTAAATACCGTTGCTTGTCCTTCAAAACGGAAGATTGAGCCGTAAACGTTGGGTTTATTTAACAAAACACAGGCATCGTTAACAAGGTAACGGGTAGGAAAATTATCTGTACCGTCAATTACTATATCATAGGGTTCGAGGATAGAAAGGGCATTTTCTGCACTCAAACGAGTTTCGTATAAATCCACTTGACAAGCGGGATTGATTTCTAAAATACGGTTTTTTGCGGATTCGATTTTTGGTTTACCTACCCATGAAGTACCGTGAATGATTTGTCTTTGTAAGTTGGAAGCGTCAACTATATCAAAGTCAACGATACCGATTCTACCGATACCAGAAGCGGCAAGATAAAGAAGTAGGGGTGAACCTAGTCCACCTGTACCCACACACAAAACACTAGCGGCTTTAATACGTTTTTGCCCTTCTAAACCCACTTCAGGCAAAATTATATGTCTAGCATAGCGCTCGTATTCTTCTTTATTGAGTTCGATCGCATCTAAATTTGGATTGAGCATTGTATCTTTTGTTTTAGCAGAAAAAATTTCTGTATTAGAGATTCTATAAACTCTTATTGTATCAAATATCACTGTTAAAATTCTGTGATGGGAAATAGCGAAATAAAATCCTCCATGGGATTAAGTCTTGCTAATTCAATTTCAGGGCATTAACAGGCACTTCATCCCAAGAATCAACGGTTTTGAGGATAACTTGCCACCCCTCTTCTTTCTGTTGTAAAGTTAGCTCATTTTGCCAATTTTTGTGACAATCTTCCGCCATGCCCCGATTTTTGGTGGCAATACAAGCCTGTACAATACCACAAGCATCTCTTTGTTCGTTTACCCAAATAGTCATAATATCTATATATCAAAATATCAAAATTAATAGGAAATCAAAAATGAAGAATGGATAGTTGTTAACAACTTTGACTATAACATAAGATTTCGAGATTGCTTCGTACCTCGCAATAGACTTCTTAAATAATTATTTTGATACGATCGAAAATGGCTATAAAGGCTCAAGTTAATTTTAAAATAAATATACAATATAAATGACAATGAAAAAAGCAATAATTTGTGGTTATTATGGACAAGGAAATGCTGGAGATGAAGCCTTATTATTAGCAATTTTACAAGGATTACCCCATGATATAAAACCCATTGTTTTATCAGCAAATCCCCTGCAAACCAGTGAAGATTATGGAGTAATTAGCTATTCTCGTATGGGGATTATTAAGCACATTTTTAAGTTAGGAAAAAATGATTTATTTGTTTGGGGAGGAGGTAGTTTAATTCAAGATGTCACGAGTATTAAAAGCCCTCTTTTTTATCTAGGATTGATGATTTTAGCTCAATTAAAAGGCTTAAAAACTATAGCTTATGCCCAAGGAATTGGACCGATAAAAACCCCTTTTATTCAATGGTTAACTAAACAAGTTTTAAAAAAATGTTATGGTGTAAGTGTGCGCGATCGAGAGTCTGCTAAACTAATGGAAAAATGGGGTATAAAATATTTTATATCTGCTGATCCTGTGTGGGCTTTATCTGCTAAAATTGGTCAAAATTGGGATTTATTACCTCATCCGAGAATTGGGGTGAATATTCGATCGAACTCCAATTTAACATCGAGTAAATTAGACATTTTAATTGAGAGTTTAAAACAGTTTCAAAGACAAACTTTAGCCAATATAATTTTAATCCCTTTTCAAGAATCCAAAGACTTAGAAATTTCTCAAAAAATTAGGGATGAAATAGCACAAAATTGTCAAATTGTCAATATCAAAAATCCCCAAGAATTAAAAGGATTATTTAGGGAATTAGACTTTTCGATCGGAATGCGTTTACATAGTCTGATAATGGCAAGTAGTGAAAAATGCCCTTGTTTTGCGTTATCATACGATCCAAAAGTTACTAATTTGATGAAAGAAATTGACATTGACGGTTATGAGTTAGATAATTTACCAACTAATCCTGAAACTATCACAGAAAAATTGTTACAAGTTTATCAAAATAAACGTCATCTATCCGATGAAAACCTGCAATTATTAGAAAAAAGTGCCTTACAACATCTATGCTTTTTTTAAGAAAGGCAAAAGGTTATAACTCAAACTTTACTCTTACCTATGATTTGTATTCATTGTATAAACCCAAGTATTTTCTAGCCTAACAGTTTTTATTGAATCTAAAACCTTTTTAATTATGGAAATTGCCCGTTATATTATCCCATTTTATCAGCCCGACATAGAAAAATGGTCACTAGAAGCAAGATTATTGCGGTGGTTAACTTTTTTATGGTTATTAATCGGTTTAGTTGCCTTGTTTTCTGCTTCCTATGCTGTGGGCTTAGATGAAGCGAATGATGGTTGGTTTTACTTTAAACGTCAAGCATTTTGGATGATAATTGGTTTAGTTGTATTTAAAATAATTATTCAAATACCAATTCAATTAATCTTAAAATATTCCCCTTGGTTTTATCTAGGAATTTTAACTTTAATTATTGGCACGGTGATGGGTTTAGGGCAAAATATTAATGGGGCTGAAAGATGGATAATGTTAGGACCTATTCAAGTGCAACCTTCTGAACTACTTAAACCTTTTTTAGTTTTACAAGGCGCTGTTATTTTTGCGGGTTGGAAAAAATTATCATGGAATGTTAAGGGTACATGGTTAGGAATTTTTGCCTTCACTTTAGCCTGTATTTTGAAACAACCAAACTTGAGTACGACTGCTTTATGCGGTATTACTTTATGGTTAATGGCTTTAGGGGGTGGTTTACCTTATGTACAGTTGTTAGGTACTGCATTACTAGGGATGGTAACAGCTTCTGTGAGTGTAATGATTAATCCTTATCAGTTAAGACGCATTGTATCATTTACTGACCCTTGGCAAGACCCAAGGGGAGACGGTTATCAGTTAATACAAAGTTTACTGGCAATTGGTTCGGGGGGAGAATTTGGGGTTGGTTTTGGAATGTCTCAACAGAAGTTATTTTACCTTCCTTTCCAATATACAGATTTTATTTTTGCGGTGTTTGCCGAAGAATTTGGTTTTATGGGTAGTGTAATTTTAATTTTGATGGTGATGACTTATGCCACTCTGGCTTTTTCTGTGAGCTTAAAATGTAACCACCCGATACAACGTTTAATTGCTATTGGAGTGATGGTGATTTTAGTCGGGCAATCTTTACTAAATATCGGAGTGAATATTGGGGTTTTGCCTACGACTGGTTTACCCTTTCCTTTTTTAAGTTATGGTGGAAGTTCGGTAATGAGTAGTTTAATGTTAGCAGGTTTATTAATTAGAGTTGCGATCGAAACCCAAGAAGCCCAGTTAGAATAATCAGCAACAATTTTACTTAGAAATCTATCATCCCCCTATTGTCTTTCACAATCTAAATATACGATTAATTTTGCCTACCTATTTATGAATATTTCCAAAATTTCTCTGACAACATTGTTATTTATTTTCTTTTTATGCACTGGTAAATCAGTTCCACTTTTAGCACAAACATCAGAAGTGAAAGTCAATCCTTTATTAGTAGATTTTAAGGATGAATTATTACCTACTATAAGTAGAAATTTAACAGGATTAGAGATTAGAAGAATCGAAGCAAAAATTAATGATTTAGACACTTTAGCTTTAGAAGAATCTCAAGCTGGTAATGATGATATGGCATTTGCTTTGTGGTATCGATCGATTAATTTAAGTGGAGCTTTAGGCACAAAAGAAGAACTTTTAATGATTACTAAAGTTGGTAAAATTGCTTGGGATAAAAGTCGTAATGAAGATATTAATTTTTTGAATGAAAGGTTAATAAAATTAGAGTTAGAAAATACTCAAGATAATAATATTAATCCCGAATATTTACCTCTTTTTATCGATGCTTATGAGGCTTTACATAATTTAGATCGATCGATCGCTATTAATCAACAAAATTTAAAAATAGCTAGAGAAAATAATGATATTTCTTCTATTAAAATAGCTTTAGAAAAACTAGGGAGATTTTACCTTGCAAAATTTGATTATTTTCGAGCAGAACCCATTTATCAAGAGTTATTAAATATCGCTAGACTCGAAGTAGATTATTTAGCTGAGGGGGTTTATTTGCGTCAATTAGCAGAAATTAGTGGACAAATTGTTAACCCTGAAAATGCCATAAAATATAAACAAGAATTAGCAAAAACTTATCTTGAAAACGAGAATCTTTTAAGATTATCTTTGATTAAAATTTCGATCGGTGATGATTATAGAAGTTTAGGAAAACCCAATGAATCCGCTCAATCTTATCAAGAAGCCTTCTCTTTAGCATGGTCATTACAAAAATATTCCATAGCAGGAGATGCTTTGCAAAAACTAGCAAATCTTTATGAAAAATATGAGCAATTAGATTCAGCTTTACAAATTTATCAAGAGTTAATTAAATTGCAACAATTATCCTATAATCACTATGGTTTAATGAAAAGTTATGAGTCTATGGGAGTAATTTATAAGAAAAAAGAAGACTTTTCTTCAGCACTTAAATCCTATCAAAAAGCCCTAGCCTTAGCTCGTAGTTTAAGTCATCAAGAAAACCATTTCTTAAGCAAAATTGATGAACTTCACAATGTTAAGAATGAAAATAATGAATAGTTAATAATAACATCGATCGCTGTAGAATTTATTGCGAAGCGATCTATGATATTAAAAAAATAATAGGATCAAATCAATATGAATAGACAAGCAAAATAGAAATTTTATCAAGTTTTATTGACGATAAAGAGTTAAAACACCTTTTTCGGTTTGAATGCCAAAATTAGAGATAATATTGGGTTCAGAACAATATTTTAAGTCGTCATCTAAGTTTAATTTTAATAGTCTTTGCCCATGACTAGATAAACGAAATAATCCTAATAAATTATCTTTCCATTGATGGTATAAAGAAATTGATGACACTACTTCGTCATTGCCAATGGTTTCAACATTACTCAAATCAACTAAACCAGATGCGATCGCACCAGCACACACAGTATCTTCTAAAGAATAGCCTCCTTCCCAGCCCGAACCAAGTAACCAAACGGTTTCAGGTTGTTTTTGCTGTAGATAATTAACCACTGCACTATAATTAATAATCGCTCCAGTAATTAAAATGGGGGCATCAGCAACTCTTTGTAACGCACGAGTGCCATTAGTGGTACTAATAAATAATTGTTTATTAGCAACGGTTTCCGATGAACAATCTAAAGGAGAATTACCTAAATCGCAACTATCAACTTTTTTCCCTCCTCTTTCTCCTAATGTCAGGCGGGATTCTCTAGGTAAAAGATTACTTTCTGCTAATAATAAATCTACGTCACTAAAAGCCTTAACGGATTTTGCACCATTGTTTAATGCTGTGTTGATAGTAGTTGTCGCTCTTAAAACGTCAATAACGATGGCACAATCAGGAATATCATGATCGGGGGTAGATTCTGGGGTATGATAAACAGAAATTTTCACGGTAAGTTAGTTAAGACAAGATTGAACATTGATGATTTTATCATGAATGAGCAATGACTAATGAGTAATTAAAAATTAAGAGTAGGTTTTTAGAGAAAAAGAGTTCGATCGAACACAGGGAGGCGACTCGATCGAACCTTTGTATTTAATCGGAATAGTTATCTAACCAATCCTTCAAATCTTGAGATGAGTTAAAGTCAAACAATGCTTCTCCAAAATCCTCTAATTTATCCACAGGAATATTTCTAACTCTGATTTCTAACTCAGGGGAAACACTACCAATTTTTCGTTTTAATAGACGGAGAAACAGATTGATTTCCTGTTGCACTCGTTGTTGTACGCCTTGTTGAATACCCTGTTGCAATCCTTGTTGTAATCCTTGTTGTACGCCTTGCTGAATACCCTGTTGTAATCCCTGTTGAATACCCTGTTGTTCCACTTCTGCGATTTTGTCTCGATATAATTGTCTTAAACTCATAATCAGTGTTTCATCCTCCGTGATGGTTTCTTGTTTATCTTTTTGATTTGCTGTTAATTTTCCTAGTAAGCCATATACTAATTCTAATACTATCTCTCGATTCGGATAATCTGATGGTAACTGTTTTAATTCTTCAATGGCTTTTATTTGTTTATTTCCCCTGCCTAATATTCGTAACCAAAGAGTGCCAATGGTTTCTGGTAATTGATGTATGGCAATGATTCCCGTGTATAAACCAGAAGGCAAAAAGTAAACTCCTTTTTCCCAATTATCTTTTTCCACCACCCCAAATTCTTCTAAAAGTTCGTTAGAAATTGTTGGGGTGATAATCCATAATTTCGGTAATTGTGAGGGGGGAATTTTTCTTTTTTCTCGTTTTGTATCTTTAATGCAATTATTTTGTACGCTAACTAATTTACCAATACAATCTCGAATTTGTTGGGAAGTAACAGGATTTCGATATACCTCTAATAAACAGGTGGTTTGTGCCAACTTACCTAATAATCCCAATGTTTCAGGGGTAGTGGGGACAGGTTTTGTGGGAATAAACAAGACATCGATTTCTTTTCTTTCACTGGTGACATCAGCACCAGCGATTACTTGTCCATATTCTTGATATAATTCGGGTAGGTACTCCTTAACAAATTCGTCATGAGGAAATTGAGACATTTTTGATGATGTGGGATAATTAGTTACATGGTACATCCTATCAAAAAACGATTGAGATAATAGTAGAATTTCTATTGAAAAATCTTTATCTTCCAGATGTCTAATTTTCTAAAAGCATCGAACTCCCTAAATATATAACTCCTTCTGGGGTAATGTCAAAACGGCAAGGCAAAATTATCACTCCTTTTTCTCTAGCTTCATCAAATAATTTTCCATAGGTTCGATCGAACTTACTTCCTACTCCAAACACTTTACAGTCCGATCGAGCGATAAAATATAACATCACCCTCTTAACCCCAGAAGGTAAATTGATCAATTCTTGTAAATGCTTTTGTCCTCTAGTGGTTTCAGTATCAGGAAATAAAGCCACGCCATTTTCTGCAAGGGTGGTATTTTTTACTTCGACATAAATATCCGTTTCTCCTCCTGATAAGACAAAATCAATGCGACTTTTGCCATCATGTCCAAATTTTACCTCACTTTTAACCTGCGTATATTGTCCTGCTAACTCAGAAATTAACTGATTTTCTAACGCTGATTTAACAATTTTATTCGGTAACGCTGTATTGATGCCCACCCATACTGGGTTTTCTTCCCCAACCGCTATCATTTCCCATGTGTAAGCTAATTTGCGCTTGGGGTTATCGCTTTTAGATACCATGACTCGACTATCGATCGAGCATAATCCTAACATGGGACCGGTGTTAGCACAATGAGCGGTAATTAATTCTCCCGTGTCTAATTGAATATCCGCTAAAAAACGCTTATATCTTTTCTTGAGAATACCGCCCATTAAAGGAGGATAACGATATAAAAAATTGTGAGAAGTCATGGTTATTTTTGAGAATAGGATTGTATTTCTTCTCTGAGTGCAATAATTTCCTTCGTCAAAGAAGAAATATCCTCATTTTCCTCATCATCTACCGTAATGTTTATAGGTTGAGGAGATTGATTTTTATTGGTATAGCCCTGAAAAAACTGTTCAATAATTTTTTTGGCTTCTTGTTCTGTCATTGTACCTTTTTGTGACCATTCTTTAGATTTTTGTTGCCATTGGGTACTTAAATCTGAAAAAACTTGATGGCGTTTTTGGTTGTCTTGTATGGTTTCTATGGCTTCAGTAGTTGCACCGATGACAGTCCTAAAACCTTCTTGAACTATATTTAATAATGTATTGTTGTCCATATTTTTGGGTTCGATCGAACCTTAGATAAAATAACAGTAAATTTACTATAACATTCCTAGCGAAAGCAGAACAGGCAAGATGCCTGTTTTTCAGTCTGATGTCTCAAACGAGGGCTTAAGCCCTGTACGGGCATAATATATTATGCTCCTACGAGCCATTAAAAATCGATAAGTTTCAACTGTTTCTCCAAATATTGTAACAAAACGTTATATTCTAAGAAGAAAAAGCAATTATCATCATAACAACAAGATTAACAGAAATGCGTGTAATTTTAATGACAGGAAAAGGGGGCGTAGGAAAAACATCCGTTGCCGCCGCTACAGGACTTAAATGTGCTGAGTTAGGGTATAAAACACTTGTATTGAGTACTGATCCCGCCCATTCTTTAGCCGACAGTTTCGATATGGAATTAGGGCATGAGCCTCAACCTGTTGTTAATAACCTTTGGGGGGCAGAATTAGACGCACTCATGGAGTTAGAAGGCAACTGGGGGGCGGTTAAGCGCTATATAACCGAAGTTTTACAAGCGAGGGGCTTAGATGGTGTACAAGCGGAAGAATTAGCGATTTTGCCGGGGATGGATGAAATTTTTGGCTTAGTGCGCATGAAAAGACATTATGACGAGGGAGATTACGATGTTTTAATTATCGACTCTGCACCTACGGGTACAGCTTTAAGATTGTTAAGTCTGCCTGAAGTCAGTGGTTGGTACATGAGAAGATTTTATAAACCTTTTCAAACCATGTCGGCGGCTTTGCGTCCTTTGTTTGAACCAATTTTTAAACCCATAGCTGGTTTTTCGTTACCAACTAATGAAGTTATGGACGCACCCTACGAGTTTTATCAACAAATAGAAGCGTTAGAAAAAGTATTGACCGATAACACCCAAACTTCTGTAAGATTGGTAACAAATCCTGAAAAAATGGTAATTAAGGAGTCTTTACGCGCCCATGCTTATCTGAGTTTGTATAATGTTTCTACGGATTTAGTCATTGCTAATCGTATCATTCCTGATGAAGTGGAAGACCCTTTTTTCAAAAGATGGAAGGAAAATCAAGCTATTTATAAACAAGAAATCTATGATAATTTTCACCCTTTACCAGTAAAAGAAGTGCCTTTATTTTCTGAGGAAATGTGTGGATTAAAAGCCTTAGAAAGATTAAAAGATACTCTTTATCAAGATGAAGATCCCAGTAAGGTTTATTATGCAGAAAATACCATTAGAGTTGTTCAAGAAAATAATACTTATAGTCTCGAATTATATTTACCCGGTATTCCTAAACAACAAATTAAACTGAATAAAACAGGGGATGAATTAAACGTAAGAATTGGGAATCATCGCCGAAATTTAGTGCTACCACAAGCCTTAGCGGCGTTGAGTCCTTCTGGTGCGAAAATGGAGGATGATTATCTTAAAATTAAGTTTGCTAATGTGAGTTAAATAGGTAAATTTAAAAATTGTAGCGATTTTTTAGAATTAGTAAAAAAACAAGTTAAATGTGTTTTAGCTTAATTTACATTAAATTTCTTCAATAACTCTGATTTTTGTACTGTATTTACCTCAGTTCGAGATAAGATTTAGACTAAATCGCTCGAATCATTAGAAGATTTGATTAAAAATTATCATAAATTGATTTTTGATAGCTATTTACTAAATTTAATGAAGATTTTACAGGATTTTCTTTCCCCTCCTCCCCCTCTTATCTTCATCATTTTATATCGAACTCAGGTTGTATTTTGGGCTTTTAGCCCGATTTTATCAGAATTTGGTGTATGGTAGTTCACTTCTAACTAGACGTTGCTGAAAAAGTCTTTTGATTGAGATTCCTTCGCTACTCTCAGAATGATAGAATATCGTTATAAGCTAGTTTGCATTTTAGTTTACTGATAGAGGTAGGGAAGAGGCAAAAGGCAACAGTCTATTTTTGATAAAGTTTAGATAAAGTTTAAGTAAAAATACGGAGAAAAAAAATAGCTCAAAATATTTCTTTATATTTCATAGTTGTTTTTTCGTAGATGTTTTATGATTAAATTCATTAAATCATAAAACTTTATTTGTGAACTCTATGTCGATCGAATCCTTGACTCCTCTATTGAACGATTTACTCGCTGACTTTGCCTCTCAAAGTGACTTCTCTGCTCTGATGACAGAGATTTATGGTAACACTGCGGACTTTACCACCCTTCAACAACAATGGTTGACAGGTAATTGGGCATTACCTAACGTAGAAATAGTATCCTCTGCTACCCTCAACGGAGCTTATGGTGCTTATGCCAGTCAAACCAGTACGATTTATTTATCCCAAGACTTATTCAACAGCAATAATACAGATTTTCTGATTAGAGTTTTATTAGAAGAATATGGGCATTATGTGGACGATCTTCTTACTCCCTTTGATAGTGAGGGAGATGAAGGAGAACTTTTTGCCTATCGAGTTTTAGATATTCCCCTCACAGAAGAAGATATTGCATTCATTCAAAGCAAAGATGATTTTGGTCAAATTACTATTGATGGAAACATAATTGACGTTCAATTTGCAGTCACCTCTGCTAGTATCACAGCTATTTCTGAAGATACTGGAACTCCAGGAGATTTCTTTACAACTGACCAAACCTTAATTCTCTCTGGTTTGTATTCTAGCGATACAGGTGCCGCAAATTTATTTTTATTCCTCACACCTAACAAAGGCTCTACAATCCTGGTAGGACAAATAAGTGGAACAAATGCAAACGCAACTAATAAATCTTGGACTTATGACTATACAAGTAAAACCTTAGATGTAGGTAGTTATACTTTTTCTTTGGGAACGACTAACTCAACCTCTCAAACTTTTTTAAGTTCTAAAGTAGTTGTTATCGAAGCTCCTTCAAATCAAGCACCCACTATCACCAGTGGTGACTCCGTCTCCTTTGCCGAAAATGGTACAGGTATAGTTTACACCGCCACCGCTACTGATCCTGAAAATGATCCTCTGACTTTCAGTATTTTAGGTACGGATGCCTCGTTTTTTGATATTAATTCTTCAACGGGAAATCTCACCTTTAAGAATCCTCCTGATTTTGAAAATCCCCAAGATAACAGTACAAATAACCAGTATGACATTATTGTTCAAGTTACTGATGGAACTAATCCTGTCACCAAAAACGTAACTATTACAGTAACAAATGTGGACGAAGTAGCCCCCACAATTACGTCAGGAGGAACAGCCACAGCGATCGATGAAAATAGTGGTGCGAATCAAGTGGTTTATACTGTATTAGCGAATGATGCGCCTAGTATCAGTAATCCACAAGATGGTCCTTCTGCTCCCATTACCTATAGCTTAAAAGCCGAAAACGACTTTGCTTCTTTTACCATTGATAGTGTGAGTGGTGCTGTAACATTAACCAGTGATCCAGATTTTGAGACCAAATCAAGTTATAGTTTTACCGTAGTAGCAACCGATGCCGTAGGAAATTTTTCTGAACAGGTAGTTAGTTTAGCGATTAATGATGTCCTTGAAAATCCTATTAGCAATGTTCCCACAGGTGGGAATGATAGTCTTGTAGGTTCAAATGGTGTGAGTAATACCATCAGTGCTGGTGGAGGAAATGATATTATTCAAGGGGGAAACCTTGGAGATACCCTCAACGGTGGTAGTGGTAACGATGTATTGTATGGTAATGACGGCAACGATCGACTGGATGGAGGTAGCGGTAATGATTCATTGTTTGGTGGCAATGGCAACGACATTCTTTTAGGTGGCAGTGGCAGTGATACCCTTGTGGGAGGCATGGGTAATGATACCTTAACGGGAGGTAGTGGACGAGATTATTTCTTGTTTAATTCTACGGCGGAAGGGGTCGATCGAATTACGGACTTCAATCCAGTGGATGATTTCATCGTCATCAATGAAAGTTTTGGCGGAGGATTAATGACTGGAACTTTACAGCCACAACAGTTAAGAATTGGTGCTTCTGCTAACTCTCTTGATCAACGCTTAATTTATAATCGTTCTACGGGAGCATTATTCTTTGATATTGATGGGCAAGGAGGAAGTTCACAAGTACAAATTGCCACTTTAAACAGTGGATTGACGTTAACCGAAGCAAACTTCCTTGTCGAACCCAGTCCTGTTATGTTTTAATAATGTAATATTTTGACAACTAAAAAATAAGTAGGGGTTGAAATATTCAACCCTTGTCCTTTATCTTTGGTTAAACTAGGACGCATCTAAGTTTACCGATCGAAACGAGATATGATAAAAATTGGTTTAACAGGGGGAATTGCCACAGGAAAGTCCACCGTATCGAATTATTTACAAGAAAAATATGCTATTCCAGTATTAGATGCAGATATTATTGCAAGGGATGCAGTTAAAGTTAATTCGCCTATTTATGATGATATTATCGATCGATATGGAAAAGAGATTATTGTCGATAATGGGGAGTTAAATAGAGAAAAATTAGGTAATATTATTTTTAATAATAATCAAGAAAAAATCTGGTTAGAATCAAAGATACATCCTTTTGTGAGAAATACTTTTGAAAAGCAAATTAAGCTCTTATCTAACTCGATTATTGTCTTAGCTATTCCTTTACTTTTTGAAGCAAATATGACAGATTTAGTCGATCGAATTTGGGTAGTTACTTGCGATTTTAACACTCAGATCGATCGATTGAAAAGTAGAAATAATTTAACACAAATACAAGCTATCGATCGAATAAATAGTCAAATGCCCTTAGCAGAAAAAATCAAAAAAGCCGACATTGTGATTGATAATAACAAAAATTTATCACAATTATATAATCAAATAGATGCGATTATATCCACACAAGATTATTAGGAAAAACTGGGATATTTTTTGACAAAAATTGAGTTCAATTTATTGAACGGTATCTATTAGACGTCAGATTGCTTCGTGCCTCGCAACGTTGCGCGATTTATTACACGTTGGGATAAAGGTTTCATCTATAAATCAGCTACTAACAACGTTAACATTAAAACATTAACCGTCTTCCATTATAACAAAACTAATAGTGAACGTTCAATAGACATCTCCAATAATTAAAACACTTTTTGTACAACCCCTAACCACCTTTTTCTGATAAGCTAGATTGAGTTGTGAAAATTTTATAAAAACTATTTATATGACCGAAACTATTGAAAATGAACGTACTATAGTAATTGGAACTAGAAAAAGTCAACTAGCATTAGTACAGACTTACTGGGTAAAAAAAGAATTAGAAAGTCGCTTCAGTGATGTGGAGTTTGAAGTAGAAAAAATGAGTACTCAAGGAGATAAAATCCTTGATGTTGCTTTAGCGAAAATTGGTGACAAGGGTTTATTCACCAAAGAGTTAGAGTTAGGAATGATTAATAGGGAAGTGGATTTTGCGGTACACTCCTTAAAAGATTTACCTACTAACCTCCCCGATGGTTTGATGTTAGGTTGCGTCACCCAGAGGGTTAACCCTGCGGATGCTTTAGTTGTCAATGAAAAACACAAAGATAAACAATTAGAAACCCTCCCCGAAGGTTCGGTAATTGGTACATCCTCTCTACGCCGTCTCGCTCAATTACGTCATCACTTTCCCCATTTAACCTTTAAAGATGTGCGAGGTAACGTCAATACTCGTCTTGCCAAATTAGACGCAGGAGAGTACGATGGCATTATTCTTGCCGTTGCTGGTTTAGAAAGACTAGATATGTCCGATCGAATCCATCAAGTAATACCTCCTGAAATTTCCCTTCATGCAGTGGGGCAGGGCGCTTTAGGCATTGAGTGTCGTGTAGGCGATGATGCGGTGTTAGAAATTATTAAAACTCTGGAGGATGCTGATAGCCGTGATTGTACTATGGCTGAACGTTCATTTTTAAGAGTATTAGAAGGAGGTTGTCAAGTACCCATTGGTGTTAATACTAAAATAGACGGTGATAACCTAACTTTAACAGGAATGGTTGCCAGTTTAGATGGTAAACGCTTACTTAAGGATAGTGTAACAGACGATCGAACCAAAGCCGAAGACATTGGCGCACAATTAGCGGAAAAACTGAAACAACAAGGCGCTGGGGAAATTTTAGCGGAGATTATCGCCCAAGTAAGATAAATGAATGAAGAATGAAGAATGAAGAATGAAGAATGAAGAGTGAAGAGTGAAGAATGAAGAAAGGCTAACGTAGGGGTTTAATATATTAAACCCACCCCCATCAAAAAATATAATTATATTTCTTCCCCCTCTCCCCTGTATCTT
>NZ_JBLZFY010000060.1:0-26032 GCF_050753365.1 Geminocystis sp. CENA526 | reverse complement strand
ATTATTCATTATTCATTATTCATTATTCATTATTCATTATTCATTATTCATTATTCATTATTCATTATTCATTATTAAAATATACTAAATATATTCAGGAAGGGAATAAATCGCCCAATGGGTGCTAAAATTGAGCCTATACCATCATTAAACTCTGCTACACTATTTCGATCGATCATAATAACATCATTATTCTTTAAAATGGGGTTCGTTTCTTCATTAACTTCGGCACTAAGATTGACAGTTATATCTCTTTTTGTTACTGTACCATTGGGATTAACCCTCACTAACTGAATGGTTCGATCGTTAGCACGGCGTTCATCAAAACCACCTGAAGCTAAAATAGCAGTATTTAAAGAACTATTAGGACTAATTTTCAACGCCCCCGGATTCTTAACCGATCCTACCACATTAACGGTAATGGCATCAGGAGAAAAGTTTGCCCTAGCAATAGTTTGAGCATCCGAAGCCGACAATTCTTCAGCCTTGGGTACAAAAATTGTGTCTCCATCCTGTAAAACAATATCCTTACCTATATCCCCCGTTTCCAACATCTCTAATAGGTTAACTTTGATATTCAATTCTTCCCCGTCTCTAGTGATACGATTTACCCTTATCTCTCGAATGTCCGCCATATCTCTAATACCTCCTCCATGTTTCAGTGCGATCGTAAGTCGTGGCGGTGCATTATCAATGGGGATAGTATAAGCCCCTGGGCGGTTAACTTCTCCTACAATAGTAACATTCGGAGGCTGTGCATATTTAATGCCAAAATTAGCAGATGCTAGTTGACGATATTCCCTTGTGTTGATTTCTTCTTGTTTCGGGATAACAATAACATCTCCGTCTTTTAAATCCACATCTTGCCTTAAATCACCCTGTTGTAAAAGTTGCCAAAAATCAAGGGTATAAATTCTTTCTCCTTCAGTTTCCCGTCGTCGCAGTTGAATTTCTCGCACATTAGCAGACACCGTTAACCCTCCAGCCTTTGCTAATAAATCAGTCACCTTCGGATTTTTTGTCTCTTTTAAATCTGTCTGAAAGGTATATCTGCCGGGGGTGTTGACTTCTCCTGCAATGGCTAATCGTAATGGTCTTTGTGCCAAAAGAGTAACCGTTACGACTGGACGTTTAATATATTTAGAGTATTCTCTTGTTAAAAGTTGATGAACTTCGGAAACAGTTTTATTATGAACGGTAAAAGTACCGATAAGAGGTAGAGAAATTGTACCATCATTCATCACTTTTACTTCTCCACCTTGATCCGATAAACCATAAACACTTACCCCAATCATATCACCAGAACCTAAAGTGTAGGGCTTAACTGCTGGTAAAAACCCAGACGCATTTTCTGAATACACCACCTCACTATCTGATAAGGAAGGAATTTGTGCCGAAGTGTGATGAACAGATAATAATAGTATGGGAATATTGAGAAGAACAGTTAATATAGTTTTTTGATTCATAGCTATTTTATGGAAAAACCGAGAGGGAGGCTCACTTATGTAAGTTTTTTATAGTGTAACTAAAAAGTGAGAAGATTTACTAAATCTCAGATTTAAGTTACAAAATGGTGGATAGCACCCCTTCCTTCTCTTTGTCTTCCCATCTTCAAAGTCTTTGTGAAGATTAACTCCAACGGCTTACAACTAAGCGAATACTACCATCTTCATTTTTTTGTTTCTCAGTGACAGAGAAGCCTTGTTGAGAAGATTCCGTTAAAACCGTATGTAAAGCATAACCTTGAGTCACACGCTGTAAAAAACCATCAACAGTCCAAGGCTGTTGCCAGTATTGTAAATCAGCTACTAACTCATATTCTTGACCATTCCAACTAAAACCAATATCATAGTTGTTTTCTTGTTCGATCACAATTTCTGCTTGGCTAGTTTTGCCTTGATAACCACGAACGGTTGATGGTCCTTGTTTCCAGTTAATTCCTAAATCTCCTAAAGAGGCTTTTAAAGAATTAATATTCCGAATTTGGGTTTTGATACTGCTAAAGTGTGACATAAGATTTCTGTTACTAAACTTAATTTAATCTTACAAAAAATGAGATTTATACATAAAAGTTTACCAATTTTGATTGGGAATGGAGTTATTTATTGATATTTTTTCTTCATAATATTCTCCCGTTTTCTCTTGTGCTATAACTCGACCTAATTGTAATTCGATCGCCTTAGTGACTTCCTCACAAGATTTTCCGATGATTCCCGTGACTTTCTCTTGCACTCTACCATCAGGAAAGATAATAAATTCTAATGTTTCGATCGACATAATTGCTTTTCTCCTTGTGGATTGTCTTCAAAATCTATTAATAATTAATTTTACATTTTCTTTGTCATGGCGGTAAAAATTAGGACTTAGGGTGTTAATTCTTCATTCTTCATTCGACCTTCTTTTTGTATCAACTATTACCGAAAATTATTAACCCTGACAATTATATTAGTTAAGCTATGGGAAATAAGCCTAAATATTGATAGATAACTAATGAGTGAAACTATATTAGAAATTGATGATTTAACCGTAAGTTTTGACGGTTTTAAAGCCCTAAATCATCTCAAATTCAAAATGAATAAAGGTGAATTAAGAGTAATTATAGGACCTAATGGAGCAGGAAAAACCACCTTTTTAGATGTCATTACGGGTAAAGTTCAACCCACAGAAGGAAATGTTTTTTTTAAAGGCAAAAATCTGCGTAAAATAAGTGAACATCAAATCGCAAGAATGGGAATTGGGCGAAAATTTCAAACCCCAAGAGTTTATTTAAACCTAACAGTAAGAGAAAATTTAGATTTAGTTGCTAACAAAACCAAAAATGTTTTTTCTACCCTATTTAATAAACCCACAGCAGAAGATAAACGCAGTGTTGTTAGTTTACTCGAAACCATCGGCTTAACTGCAAAAGCTGATTTCCAAGCCTCTTTATTATCTCACGGAGAAAAACAACGGTTAGAAATTGGAATGTTAGTAGCGCAGTCTCCTGATTTATTATTAGTAGATGAACCTGTCGCTGGTTTAACCGATGAAGAAACGGAAAATGTCGGTAATCTGCTGTTAGCTTTAGCTGAAAATCACTCTATTATTGTGATTGAGCATGATATGGAATTTGTGCGCCAAATTGCTAAACAAGTAACGGTTTTGCATCAAGGTACGGTATTATGTGAAGGTACGATGAATGAAATACAAAACGATCCCCGTGTAATTGAAGTATATTTAGGACAAGAAACCTCCTTAGAAAGAGATGAGATTGTGATAGTGCGCATTGCAGCGACTATGGCTTGGGCGGATTTTAATTTAACTCCCGAAGAACAGAATATAATTATCACTAATTTAAGTAAACAATTTGCTACTTCCGAAGAAGATGAATTGCAATTAAAGGAAGAATTAGTTAACTTTTTAGGAGAAAATATCCCTTTAACGGATTTAATTCCTTTGTTAGAAACTCAGGAAGAAAAGGAAAAAGTTTTACAATTAAGTTATCAAATTATTAGCAATCACGGTATTAATGAGTTAGAAAATATCGTTTATCAAGAGTTATTAGAATTGCTTAATTTACCCCAAGAAGTGATCGATCGAGTTGTCACACAATAGACAAGGGCTAAAGCCCTCACTACAAACCTATTAAAAGTATTATTATTATGTTAAATTTATCAAGTTTAAATGTTTATTACGGAGAAAGTCACATTTTAAGAGATGTGGATTTAAGTATCAATAGTGGTGAAATGGTATGTTTAATTGGACGCAATGGGGTAGGTAAAACTACTTTGTTAAAAACCATTATGGGGTTATTAAAATCTCGCACAGGAGAAATTAATTTTAAGGATAGAGTTATTGATAAAGTTACCACAGATCAACGCGCTAAATTAGGTATCGGTTATGTGCCTCAAGGAAGGGATGTTATTCCTCGTTTAACTGTCAAAGAAAACTTGATTTTAGGTTTAGAAGCAATCCCCAAAAATGTCAAAGTAAAAAAAGAAATTCCTGCGGAAATTTTCGAGTTATTTCCTGTCTTAAAAACTATGCTAAATCGCATGGGAGGCGACTTGAGCGGTGGACAACAACAACAATTAGCTATAGCAAGGGCATTAATGGGAAAACCTCAATTACTGCTTTTAGATGAACCAACGGAGGGTATTCAACCTTCCATTATTTTAGAGATTGAATCAGCAGTGAAAAAGATTATTAGAGAAACTGGTATTTCTGTTCTTTTAGTAGAACAACATTTACATTTTGTCCGTCAAGCCGATCGATATTATGCCATGCAAAAAGGCGGTATTGTTGCCTCTGGTTTAACCAGTCAATTAAGCCAAAGAGTTATTCAAGAATTTTTAGCAGTCTAATTTATAGTTTGCTATAAAAGATTGCTTCGTGCCTCGCAATGACTGACTAAATTATTTAATTTTCATTGTCAATGGGGAAATTGTTTCATAAAATTATGATCAAGATATTTTTTCCAATACCATATTAAGGGAGATTGTACGGAAATATTACCCCAATTTGCCACAGCATTTTTATTACCCGTACCAATAATGTTTAAATATTTTTTCTGAGGATAATATAATTTAAGAGGTTTTTCTGTTAAAAAATTACATAAATTTTGATATAAAGGCATACCTTGTTTTACCGCAAAAACTCCTGCTTTTGCACAGGGATAATCTATTATACTCGCAATATCTCCAGAAGCAAAAATATAAGGATAGTTAACACTTTGAAGGGTATTTTTTACCATAATAAAACCTTCTGTATCGGTTTCGATCGAACTATTTTTTAACCAGATTGGGGCGGAGGCTTGAGTGACTAAAAAAGTATAATCTGAATCAATATTTTTACCTGAAAATAGAGTAATTTTTTGACTATCAATACTTTTAACCACCTCATTAAGATAAATGTTAATGTGATTTTTGTCTAAAATTTTAGTTAACTTTTCACTCATAGACACATCATAATTAGATGTGATTCTTTTACCACGATGAATTAAATTAATGGTTAAATTTTCGATCGAGATAATGTTAATTAATTTATGATGAATATTTAAAGCTAATTCTACACCACCTGCTCCCCCTCCAATAATAGTAAAAATCATTTTTTTATCAGGATTATTATGAGCTAAATCAATAATTTGAAGCCACTTTTTCAAAAATAAAGGGATAGGTTTAATAGCAATAGCATATAAATTTGCACCTTCAATTTGACTCTTTTCAGGGCTACTACCAATATTTAAAGATAAAACATCAAAACCTATTCTTAACCCTGATTTACAACTAACTATTTTCTCATCTGCATCGATATTAACTACTTCATCAATGATTAAATTTATCCCTGCAATTTCTGCTAATTTGACTAAATTAATATGACTTTCTTCATAACTATAAAAACCATTAATATATTCAGGTAACATCCCCGAATAAGGAGTATTTTTGACATTACTAATTAAAGTTATTTTTACCCCTGATAACCTCTTTTTACTCCATAATTTAAGCACGATCGAGTGACTATGACCACCTCCCACTAATACTAAATTAACCATAAAATTATTTTTTGTTCGTATCCTATTAATTACCGCTACCAGTCTAAAACTTAACATCTCCCCTCATCAAAATACTATAAGACAACGTATAATTAAAGTTTTTCCTCTTGACATCTCTTACCTAAAATGCCAAACTATAGTTATTGACATCTCTTACAGGAGAAATATAATTATGATTGCAACCATTGAAAAAGAAGCGTCAGAATATGCTCATTTACTAGAAATTTTAGCCACTGATGAACAGAATATTTTAGTGAGTAGCATAGCTAAAATTAAAAAAAATATAGAAGTTCGATCGACATCAACAACCGATAAAGACAAAATCGTAAGCACTACAGAGAACGATCGAATCATCGAAAAATTAACTAACGGTTATAGTTATACTCCAGCAGAAAAAATTGAATTAGAATTAACAACCTTACAACAATATTTTGAACGCCGTCGGGAATTATTATCTAATTCTTTTACTACTACTCAAGTAGCTAAATTACTAGGGACTTCTCGACAAACTCCCCATGATAGAGTAAAAAATAAAAGTTTATTGGCAGTGCGAGATAATGGGCAGTGGAAATTTCCGATATGGCAATTTGATGCGGAAGGCGCGGATGGGGTGATTGATGGTTTATCAGAAGTGCTGAAAAATTTATCGATTAATTCAGAATTTGCTAAACTTAACTGGTTTATGCGCCCCTCACCTGTTTTAGATGGTTTAACTCCTGTGGAAGCCCTAAAACAAGGATTAAAAACTAGAGTCATTGTAGAAGCTATGGGAGGAGATGCTAGTTGGTAGTTATTGCCTCACCACCGCCTAAAAACAAGCCCAATCCTCTTTTTTACCATTTACCTGCTAATAGTGAATTAGTAAGGATTTTTGATCCCACTACTAAGTATAAGACTCAAGCCCTTACTTTTCGTTATTTTGGCGCATTACATCGTTTTGATCATCAACGCAGTGATAAAAAACCTCAATTAGATGCACAAAGGGGAATTTATTACACTGCTTTTACTTTATCCAGTTGCATTGTTGAATATTTTGGGGATAGTGGTGTCATTGATATTCAACAACAATGGGTTTCGATCGTACAGTCAACTCGTCCTTTACTATTATTGGATATTAGAGGTAGTGGTGCTATGAGAGCAGGTTCGGTGTCAGCGTTAGCAAAAACCGCCGATAGAGAGCTTTCTCAAAAATGGTCAAGATATTTTTATGAAAATGAGGAAATTTATCGAAAAATAGACGGAATTATCTACTTTAATGCCCATAACGACGAGGAAGCGATCGCACTTTACGAAAGAGCAGAAAATGATTTAAGTTGTAATCAGGAGCAAATTATCAGATTAGATAATATTAGATTACGATCGCATATTCAACGGATAGCACTAGATAATAATTTGATTTTTATTCCTTAATGAATTGAATAGGATATGATGAAAAAATCGATCGATTAGGAAAAAAGCAGTTAGGAGGCAAAAGCATTCATGCAATGTAGAATTAATAAGTGATTCAAGATTTATTGACTAATATTTAATTACTAATTACTTAATTATGCGTTACGCCTATTTCCCCGGATGTGTTGCTCAAGGTGCTTGTAAAGAATTGCATACCTCGACTATGGCAATTACTCAGGCTTTAGATATTGAATTAATCGAGTTGAAAAAAGCCGCTTGTTGTGGCTCTGGTACTTATAAAGAAGACTCTCAATTATTAGAAGATACCATCAACGCTCGTAATATCGCCTTAGCAGAATCTCTCAATTTGCCCTTATTAACTCACTGTAGCACCTGTCAAGGGGTAATAGGTCATGTGGATGAAAGACTCAAACAGGCACAACAAGACAACCCTGATTATCTTCATCAGGTTAACGGTTTTTTAGAAAAGGAAAATTGCTCCCCCTATCAAGGCACAACCCAAGTCAAACATATATTATGGGCGTTAGTGGGAGATTATGGTTTAGATGCTTTAAAAGCAAAAGTAGTGAAACCCTTAACGGGGTTAAAGTGTGCTTCGTTTTATGGTTGTTATCTATTACGATCGCAAAAAAACCTCCCTTTCGACAATCCTTTTAACCCTCAATCTATGGAGAATGTATTTATGACTTTGGGGGCAACTCCCGTTTATTATGAGGGTAGAATCAAATGCTGTGGTTGGCCTTTATCTAGTTATGCTACCGAACAATCTTTTAAAATGGCAGGAAAAAATTTATTAGATGCCATTAATCAGGGCGCTGATTGTATCGTTACTCCTTGCCCTCTTTGTCATCTCAATTTGGATTCTCGACAGCCTGAAGTAGCTAAATTACTCAATCAAAAATTAGATATTCCTATTTTACATTTACCTCAATTAGTGGGTTTAGCATTAGGTATTGAGCCAGAAAAATTAGGTTTAAATAATCATGTGATTTCAACCAAAAAAGTTATGAAAAAACTCCAGCAAAAAGTAGTTATTAATTAATTTTAGTGATTGATGTTGGGTTTTATTTTTTAACCCAACCTAACAGTTTTTTTATCATTTTGTGTAAATATTTAAGTTAATTTAATATTAAACGTCAATCCAAATAGGACTATATTCGATGTTTATATCTTGAGAATCATCACTTTGATTGCTATAATTTTCTTTGCTATCACAATCAGTAATAAGAGTTTCTTCATCTTTAATAGATTCGTACAAATTTGGATCTCCTATAACGGTTTCTGATGATAATTTATTATTAAATACAATAGGATTTTCAGGAATTTTAGTAGTAATATTTTCTAAGAAAAAATCGGCTGTTTTTTCCTTTAAAAATCCTTTCATAACTGCTAAATAACAAAATTTAATGCCTAATTTTTTTTGATCTTTTAAGACATTATTTACTTGTTCTTGTGTCAAGAGTCCAGCTTTTTCAAAACAATAACCAATGGGCTGATTTTGAGTATAAGTTACGGGTTTATTTTCTAAACAGGTTTTGACGAAAAAATCTACGGTTTCTTGTTTTAACCATCCCTTAATAGCTAAAATTTCCCCAACTCTTAATTCTAAACATTGACGTTGTACCGCTAAAGCTATTTTAAGTTGTTCAGAAGAAATTAACCCAGCTTCGAGCAAAATTTCTCCAATCTTTTTTTTTGATTTTGTCGCAACACTCGATCGAACGGATTGTAGCATAATCTTACTAGATTTATAAAACAGTGTTCTGATTAAATTTTAAATCCCCATTTTTATTGTAGGATAAATATAAGATTTTTGTTAAATTTTTTTCGAGAAAATACCAAGAAATTTATTTTTCACCAGTCCCCAAGTAATGGTATTTTATAAAAATGTCACTTTTTTGCTCAATGGTAGGAATATCAATTTATGTTAGAGACTTCTCCTTCAACAGTCGATATTGTTGAGGCTTTATCAACCCCCCCCGATTTAGATTTTGACTTACCGAATCCCGAAGATGAGGGGATAGCAGAGGAGGAGTTTCTACAAAAAGTCGATGATGTCTGGAAGGTGTGCGATCGATTCGATTTACAGACAGACATTTGGCGTGGTAGAATTTTACGAACCGTGAGAGATAGAGAAAAACACGGCGGAGAAGGTAGAGGTACAGGATTTTTAAACTGGTTAAAAAATAGGGAAATTACCAAAAGTCAAGCCTATGCTTTAATTCAGTTAGCTAATAGTGCAGATACTCTATTAGAAGATGGTAATTTAGACCCCGATGCTATCAATAATTTTAGCAAAAGAGCGTTTGTGGAAACCGCAAAAGCTGATCCAGAAATTCAAAAATTAGTCAGTGAAGCTGCGCAAAGTGGCGATCGAATTACCAGACGAGAAGTTAAGCAGTTAACCGATGAATATACTGCCATGAACTCGGACTTATTACCTGATATTATCAAAGAAAAAGCCGTAGATGGTTCATTACCACCCCGTCACCTAGCGCCTTTAGTCAAGGAATTGGAGAAGTTACCAGAGGAGCAAATTGACGAGATTCGCAAGGAAGTAGAGGCGAATCCTGATGTGGATACCGTTAAACAAATGACTTCCACCGCTAAAAGTTTATCGAAGTATTTAGATTCAGCGATTCAGGTTGAAACTTTGAGAGATTCTAGCGTGGATATAGAAGAAGCCTTAAAGGAAGCCTTGAGATTAGACTGTTTAAGCATCACTGCTGACTTAGTCAAACAAGCTACGAATTTAGAGCAAAGTGTCGGTAAACTATATACTCTCTGGAAAAAATTGGGTAGCATTGCCGATCGATTATACGTTGAAACAGGATCGAGTACACCAAGCCTTCGATCGCTTTTAAGTTGCTTAGAAAAACTTACCAGTGAGGTGATAGAAGTTCGTTTGGATGATGGCGGAGAACAAATGATCCGCCTAAGAATCATGAATAATGAGTAAGATTGAAGCCTAGTTCTTATAATTCAGAAAATTGTGTCAAAATTTAAGAATATCGATAATTATTATTCGTGAGGAAAAAATATGAAAATCTTTGTTTTAGTGATGTTAAGCCTTAGTACTTTATTGGTAGGGTGCGATCGAGATGCCCTTGATGGATTAAACTTAAAAATTAATGCGGATATAAAATCAAGCTACGATAAAGAAGCAGAAGAAATCAAAAAAGATCAATCTTCAGAGAAAACAGATAAGACTCCTTCGGAAATGGTAGAAAATCTGACTAAAACCGTTCAAAAAACCATCGAGACGAAAAAAGAAGAAATATCTAATTCAGAAGTAGCAAATAAAAAATCTGTAGGAAGTAGCAATACAGAAAATGATCCCGATGCGCCTATACCATTTAAAGAGATTACTGAATGCTCAAAGGCAGGAATTACAGCTAAAACCAACGAAATTTTTTATGCTGATAACTCTCATCTCAAATCCATTGATAGCAAAAATGAGCAACAACTTAAACAATGGAAAAAAATCTATAGTGAAGTAGAGAAAAATTGCAATTAACAATTAACAATTAACAATTAACAATTAAAAACTATTCACTATTCACTATTCACTATTCACTAATTCTCTACATTCCGGGTAAGCCTAAATTGCCCGTTAGAGACTCCATTCTTTCTCTCATAATATCAGTGGATTTTTGGTGAGCATCTTTAACAACAGCAGTGACGAAAGCGGATAATTCTTCCGCGCTTTTACCCACTAAGGCTTCGGGTTTAATATCTATACTAAGGGGTTTTTGATCTCCACTCACCTTAACGATAACAAAACCGTCCGCGCTTTGGGCTTCAATTTCCATAGCTTCTAATTCTGCTTGAAGATTTTTAGCATCTTCTTGTATTTGTTGGGCTTTTTGAAAGGCGGCGGCTAATTCTTTCATTTTACCTAAGCCGAAACCAAATCCTTGTCCTTTTTGATTATTCATATTCTATTAGTTGATATTTTCAATATACTAGGTTAACAACAAATTTAACATTCGTTAAATCAAAGTATGCCCAAATGTATCTTACAAAGACGCAAAGACACAAAAAAATCTATACTTTGACTACGCAATCCCTTATCTTAGCTTATGGATTGCACGGCGGACACAGAAAATCCTTTTTTGTTTAATTCTTCGGTTAAGGCGAATTTATTTTGCACTCTATCGACAAATAATACTCCATTGAGATGATCCATTTCGTGTTGAATCACTCTGGATAATAAACCCATTGCTTTCATTTTTTTCTGTTTACCAAATTCATCTTTATACACCACATCGATCGATCTCGGACGCACCACATCTAAAAAGACATTGGGAATACTTAAACATCCTTCTTCCATGACGCATAAATCTTTACTACTTTTTTTGATTTCTGGGTTAATAAGTACTAAAGCAGGAGTATTAGGATTATCCGGTTGACAGTCGATAACAATAATTTGTTTATGGATACCAATTTGGGGTGCAGCTAAACCAATACCATTTTCGCTATACATGGTTTGCAACATTTGTTTCACCAATTCTCGAATGCTATCATCTACTTTGGCAACTCTTTTGGCTGGTTGACGCAATACTTTATCCCCTAAATAGTGCATTTCTAAGGGAGATTTAGCTAATTTTTCTTTTTCTACTAAACTTACATTCATATTTTAATGATGTTTTAAAATAATATTTTTCAATATGAGACTATATTAAAATCTTAACCTGATTTTTGTACCAGATCGATCGAACTCAGGCAAAATTCACAATATTTGATACTAACCCGTTAAATCTTTAGACATCTTCAAAAATACAGGCAAGATGCCTGTTCTACGGTGGTAAAATTATAAATGTGGTCAAGGTTAGTCTTATTCTACTAGAGAAAAATAATAAAATAATAGGAATAATTTAACTTCTCGATTAAAAAAATTTATATGGTTCTTCTACTTTGAGTATGATAAATTTAAGAAAAAACATAGTCAATTCTTAGGTTTTATAGAGCCGATAATCGTTGACTTCGATCGATAATGGTACGCATCTTTAATGCTAAATCATTTAATTTTTGTCTATTTTATTCAGAAAAAAGACTTTCTTAATAGTGATCTAAATTATCTGGAAAATAAACTAAATCAAATTAAAAATGATCCTTTACGCCCTGAAAATAGGGAAATAAATGGTTAAAGAATTAGACTCAGACTAGAATAAAAAGGAGAAAATTATGAAAACTTTAATTAGATTAAAAATCGAAAAGTTTATAGAAAATAAAGAAGAATATTTTGTGGCTACTAGCGATGATTTAGAAGGTTTAGTTGCCGAAGGCAAAACCATTGAAGAAGTAATTAAAATTGCTCAAGATGTAGCTAAAATTTTATTAGAATTAGAGCAAGAAACCACTAATAAAAATATCATTAAAGATATTCCTCCTGTGTTTGAATATCCTCTATTTATGGAGGTATAATGGGCAGACTATCAGGTTTTTCTTATCAAAAAGTTACTCAAAAATTAAATAAATTAGGATTTGAATTTTATCGTACTGCCAAAGGAGATCATGAAATTTGGTTTAATCCTGAAACAAAAGCTAAAACAACGATTCCTCACCATCGAGAAATAAAAGAAGGTACATTAAGAAATATTTTAAAACAAGCCAAAATTGACGTAGATATTTTTCTTAAAATTTAGTAACAGAAATTGCTAAAGATGAAGGCATTGAAAACGACATTAATCAAGAAGAAAAAACAATTTTAGCAGTTAGCTAGTCAATTTTCTTTAGATAAAATTTGGCAATATCCAGAGGAATATATTTATAATGAATTACTCTAAATAATTTCATTGGTGGCAATGTTTTTAACTTCCGTCAAAATCTCTGTTAAAGGAATGCTATACTTATGGGCTACGATCGAACAATCTTCATACTCAGGTTGTATATTCAAGATTTTTTGACCATCTTTAGCTATTTTGACTCTAATATCACCGTAGGGAGTGGCAAAGGTTTTAATTTCTCTGGCTAAGGCTTTTCTTTGCTGAATTTGACGGCGAATCCCGATGGTGCTAGTTTCTCGAAAGATTAAAGTTTCACAATCAGTAATTTTCTCTACATCACAAATAACAGTAAGCAAAATTCCTAAACGACTTTTTTTCATGGTGACAGATTGAGTAAACACATCTTTAGCACCAATTTTCAACAATTCTTCTAATAAATAAGCAAAAATCTGAGGGTTACAGTCATCTATCTGGGTTTCCAAAACGGCGATGGTTTCTAAATTATCGGTAGTCTCTCTTTCCCCTAACCACAACCTCAAAATATTGGGTATGGAAAAATCCTTACTTCCAGCACCAAAACCCATTTTCTTTAACTTCATAGGGGGAGGATTGCCAAAATCTTCTGCTAAAGTGGTAACAATCGCCGCACCAGTGGGAGTTACTAATTCTTTTTCAATACCGTTGCTATATACGGGAATTTGTCGATATTGCCACAATTCGAGGACGGCAGGAACAGGAACTGGTAAAATACCATGGGATGCTTTGATTGTACCTCCTCCAGTGGGCAAAGCCGAGCAGTATAATTTATCAATCTTGAGATAATCTAAGCCTAAACAAGTGCCAACAATATCCACAATGGCATCGGTTGCCCCGACTTCGTGAAAATGGACTTTTTCAGGGGAAATATTATGCACTTTCGCTTCTGCTTGGGCTAATTGTCGAAAAATGGCGATACTATTTTCTTTCACTTGGGGGGGTAAGTTTCCCTGATGGATGAGATTTTCAATGTCTGGTAAATGACGATGATGGTGATGGTGATGATGTTTTAAGTCAACATGAATTTTTGTAGCGCTTTGTCCTTGTCTTAATACTTTTTCTTGTATTAAAGTATATTCTTCATCAAAATTAAGACTTTTTAAGGCATTATCAATATATTCTAAGGGAACATCGATCGAAACTAAAGCCCCTAGAAACATATCTCCTGCAATACCCGTTGGACATTGTAAATAAGCAATAGTTTCCATGTTATCAGTAAGAACGAAAAAAAGATTAAAGAATTAGAAAACTGTGATAACTATATAATAGTTTGACTAAGATAAAAATGATAGTGAATTAATAAAGATAACAATATCAAGACTCAGAATATTAACTGCAAACAATCTCTGAACTAGCTTTATCATATACATGGACAAAATTATGATCACAAGTGTTGAAAATAAAACGTTAGTGAAATGTGGTATTGTAAATGTTAATAAAAATGCTGATAAAACCTATACAAAAATAGTAGAAAAAATATTTATTCATGGCTTCCATTAAAGAATTACATCAACAAATTAAAAGCAAACAACGATCGAGCCTAGAAATTACTCAAGAATATTTAACCACGATCGATCGTCTTGAGCCACAAATTAAGAGTTTTTTGTGCGTTACCAAAGAATTAGCCTTAGAAACAGCGAAACAAGTCGATGAAAAAATCGCTAGGGGAGAAGACATCAGCATTTTAGAAGGCATCCCCATCGCCATTAAAGATAATATGTCAACAAAAGGCATCCCCACCACTTGCGCTTCCCGTATCCTTGAAAATTTCATTCCTAGTTATGAATCCACCGTCACCCAAAAATTAAGAGATCAAGGCGCCGTAATTTTAGGTAAAACTAACTTAGATGAGTTTGCTATGGGAAGCTCAACGGAAAACTCAGGCTATCAAGTAACTGCTAACCCTTGGGATATAACCAGAGTACCGGGAGGCTCGTCTGGAGGCTCTGCCGCCGCCGTTGCCGCTAACGAATGTGTGGTATCATTAGGTTCGGATACAGGCGGTTCGATTCGTCAACCAGCTTCTTTATGCGGTGTTGTGGGTTTAAAACCTACCTACGGTTTAGTCTCCCGTTTCGGTTTAGTTGCCTATGCTTCCTCTCTTGATCAAATCGGTCCTTTTGCCCATACTGTAGAAGATACTGCTATTTTACTGCAATCGATCGCAGGGTACGACAAGAAAGATTCTACCAGTTTAAACATCGAAATACCTGATTATACTCGATCGTTCTCCACTGACTTAAAAGGCTTAAAAATTGGCATTATTAAAGAAACCTTCGGGGAAGGACTAGACGATATTGTAGCACAGACGGTCGATCGAGCCGTGCAAGAATTAGTGAGATTGGGAGCAACCGTAAAAGAGATTTCCTGCCCTCGTTTTCGCTACGGATTGCCCATTTATTATATCATTGCCCCTTCCGAAGCCTCCGCCAACCTCGCCCGTTACGATGCCGTTAAATATGGCATAAGAGAAGAATCCGAGAACCTCCTTGAAATGTACACCCGTACTAGAGCCAAAGGATTTGGAGCAGAAGTCAAACGCCGTATCATGTTAGGTACTTATGCCTTATCCGCAGGTTACTATGATGCTTATTACCTCAAAGCGCAAAAAGTCCGTACCCTCATAAAAGAAGACTTTGACAACGCCTTTGCTGATGTGGACGTATTAATTTCTCCCACCGCACCAACTACAGCCTTTAAAGCTGGAGAAAAAACCGATGATCCCCTTAGTATGTATTTATCGGATTTAATGACTATCCCTGTCAATTTAGCAGGTTTACCCGGCATGAGCATTCCTTGCGGATTTGATGAGCAAAATTTACCCATTGGAATGCAGTTAATTGGTAATGTCTTAAGGGAAGATGTGTTATTTAAAGTGGGTTACGCCTATCAACAAGCCACCGATTGGCACAACAAAACTCCCAGTTTATCCTAATATAAAAAAATAAATAGATAGGCAAGGTATTTTCATTTCACTATTGCGTATTGCTCGATCGAATTTGAGTCTAATTGTAGGGTGGGCATTGCCTACCTTACCCGAATATCAAGTTTATCTGGCAATTAAGGATAGTGTTTATGAAAACTTCTTTAAACGAGAGTCTATTCAAGATATTGCTCAAATAAATCAATTACTTTTGATTGTTATTGAAATGGAACGGGAGGAAATTTTACAATGGATAGATTAGAAAAATATCGTAATTCTATCAAAAAGATATTAACAGAATATCATAATTGGGTTTCTGGTTCTGCAAATTTAGATCAAGAAAGTTGTCTTGTTTTTGATGAAATACATGATCAATATTTTTGGCTATTTATGGGTTGGGAAGGTAAGAAAAAAATCAGAAATATTCAAGTTCATATTCGCATTAAAAATGAGAAAATATATATTGAAGAAGATTGGACAGAAGAAGGTATTGCTAACGAATTATTAAGAGAATGTGTACCAAAAGAAGATATTGTGTTAGCTTTTCATGATCCCGAAACTCGTAAATATACTGATTTTGCTGTAGCCTAAATTGGTTATGATAGTCGTGTCTAAAAAAATCGATCCTTTCAAGGGCGAATTATACCGTTATTTAAACTTTAATGAAATCGACAATTTTGAGGATGAAGGGCAAGTAATTCCCTGAGAAGATATACCAAAAATTGACGACATTTTAGGTATGCCTGTATAATTGATAATATGATTGGGAGGGTCTTAATTGACTCACCTGTCTTTAGGTTGTTTTGAGAAAGAATTATGAAAAAATTAGTTTTTGCTGAGACTGAAGAATTTTATCAAAAATTAGTAGAATGTTTAAAATTAGGGACAGGAATTGAAATAATTACTGACTATAATAGATTTTCTGATTTACCACCTCGGTTAAAACAAATTTTTGAATTAGAATATCATAGAACTGGTGTTTGGACTAATGCCGTTACAGGCGTTTTTATTCCTAGTAGTATTGCACCAGTTGGTTTAAATTTAAAAGCATTGATTGTTTTGGGTAGTACAGCTATGGGGGCAGGAATAGGAGGGTTTTTCGGTCTTATTCCGGGTGCTGTTGTTGGCGGTGCAATTGGTTTAACGGCTGGAACAGTATCAGCCATTTTATTGGATAATAAACATCAAGCCGAGGTAGAAATAGATCCTCAAGGAAGATTGCATATTAAAGTTTCTGGTAATTGAAGATTTTGTGTAAGCATAATCGAACTACAAATAATATCTACATTTTTAAGTATGTTTTGAGATAAAATAATGTCAAAAAGAGACAGTTTACATTTATCCTTGCGTCATGCTTTAGAAAAAGATGATTGGAAGATTACTGATGATCCTTTAATTTTAGTTTTGGAAAATACCTTACTCAAAGCTGATTTAGGTGCTGAAAAATTCTTTACAGCAGAAAAAAATAATAAAAAAATTGCGGTTGAAGTTAAAGATTTTGACTCACAAAAAGAGGATATTTTACAATGGATAAATCAATAAAATATGCTGATATTTTAACTCAAGTTTTAAGAAAACAATCAGCTATTCAACCACGATTACAAAATTTGAAAATTAGTTCTGTGTGCGATCGAGATACGGGGCATTTTTTAATTATTATGACAGGTTGGCAAAAAGAATCTTGGCAAGACCAAATATTATTTCATGCCCGTTTAATAGACGATAAAATAATAATAGAAGATGATAATTTTGAGGAAGGATTAACAAACATTCTTATTCAAGGGGGAATTGATTATAGAGATATTATCACAGAGGTTGAACAAATGTCGAAAATTGAGGATATTTTAAGTATGCCAGTATAATTGGGCATTGCCCACCAATTAAATTAATTGAAAAAGGAGGATAATGGCAAAAGATATTTACCATGATGCGGTTAAAAATGCTTTAATTAAAGATGGTTGGACGATTACAGCCGATCCTTATCCTTTAGAATATGAGGATGTAGAACTTTATCCAGATTTAGCCGTTGAAAAGCTGATTTCAGAAACACAAAAACAACGTAAAATTATTATTGAAATTAAAAGTTTTATTAGTGTTTCACTTATGAAAGATTTTGAGTTAGCTTTAGGACAATATATATTTTATCGTAATTTAATTCAATTAGCGCAAGATGAATATCAGGAAATTTATCTTGCTATTAAAGATGAAATTTATGATTCTTTTTTTCAAAGAAAATCAATTAAAGCAGTGGTGAAATTAAATCAAGTTGCTTTACTGGTAATTAACACAGACAAGGAGGAAATTGTCCAATGGATAAGTTAATTAATTATCGAAATGTAATTAAAAAAATTTTAACTGAACATGATTATCTTGCGAATCGTTCAGCTCAGAAAAAATATGAAACCTGCTTAATTTTTGACGAAACTCATGATCATTATCTATGGATGTCTGTGGATTGGGTTAATAAAAAAAGAATTAATAACACTAATATCCATATTCGCATTAAAAATGAGAAAATATATATTGAGGAAGATTGGACAGAAGAAGGAATCGCTACAGAGTTATTAACCGAAGGCGTATCAAAAGATGATATTGTGTTAGCTTTTCATGATCCTGAAACTCGTAAATATACCGATTTTGCTGTAGCTTAAATTATGGGAAAAAATCATTTTAAAAAAGCAATTTCATCTTTAGAAAATCGAATTACTGAACATCAAGAAAAAATTAGATTAGAATTAAATTAAAAAAAGATTATCCAGATCAAGGATTAATCAACGATTGGCAAAAAATAAATTAAAGCCTTTGAGAAAGGAATTGAACAAGCATTAAAAAGATTAGGTAAAAATAATGCAAATAACTGAAAGAAAAATTAACATCAAAAACTCTACTTTAAACTATTTAATTGTAGAGTTAAAAGAGGAATGTCAAACGGTAATTTCTTTAATTAATCAACTACAATTATCTAATCTAACTGACAATCAAAAAGGAGATATTTTAGTAGAATTATTAACCTCAACAATCCATCTTAATTCTCACTGCGATCGAGATTTACAAGAGTTAATTTCCGATGAATTAGAAAGTGCTGATGATGTCGATCGTATCTGAAAAAAGAGGAAAATGCCAAAAAAAGATATTTATCATGATTCCTGTAAAAATGCTTTAATAAAAGATAGTTGGAAAATTTTAGCTGATCCTTACACGGTTGAATATGAAGACGATAATCTTTATGCTGATTTATTAGCTGAAAAAACTTTATTACCTGAACAACAAAAACGTATAATCGTAGTAGAAATTAAGAGTTTTCTTAATCCTTCACCCATGAATGATTTTCAAAATGCGTTGGGGTAATATCTTTTGTATCGTGATTTTCTGGAATTTTCTAACAAAAATTATGAGCTTTATTTAGCTGTGAGAAGTGCTGTTTTCAATTCTTTCTTTCAAAGAAAATCAATCCAACCTGTTATTAAACGTCATCAACTTAACTTTATTGTTTTTAATGATAAAAAAGAGGAGATTATCTCATGGATAAAATTATAAAATATCGAGAATTAGTTAAAAATATTTTAACAGAATATGATCAGTTAGTTCATAAATCACCTGATTATAATACTGAGACTTGTTTAGTATTTGATGAAACTCACGATCACTATCTTTGGTTAACAGTTGATTGGAAAGAAGATAAACGACTAAAATCAACTCATGTTCATATTCGCATTAAAAATGAGAAAATATATATTGAAGAAGATTGGACAGAAGAAGGTATTGCCAACGAATTATTAAGAGAAGGTGTACCAAAAGAAGATATTGTGTTAGCTTTTCATGATCCCGAAACTCGTAAATATACCGATTTTGCTGTAGCTTAAATTAGTTATTATAATCATATCCGAGAAAATCGATCTTTTCAAGGGTGAGTAATTGCTTTAGAAGAGATGGCACGAAATTGAAGACATTTTAGGTATGCCAGTCGGAGCTAAATAGTATTAAGATTAAGATTAGGGAGAGTTAAAGGCTCACTCTTATTGTTAATAAAATTATTAAATAATCAATGATGTTTAATACTCCTAACATTGAATCAAGTAATTTAAGTCTTGCAGATATATTTAAGGATTTTTATATTGTTCCTGATTTTCAACGTGAATATGTATGGCAAAAAGATCAGGTTCAGAAGTTACTTGAAGATTTATACGAGGGATTAGGCTTTGAAGAGGAAAACATCAATAAAACTGAATATTTTTTAGGATCAATCGTTGTTTATCCCGATTCTAATAATGATAAACAAACTTTTCAACTTATAGATGGTCAACAAAGATTAACTACAATTTATCTTATTTTTTGTTCTATTAGAGATTTGATTCAAAAACTAGGAGATAATTCAAAAGCAATAGAAAATTACTTACAGGGAACTGTTCAAAATGCGGAAACGGGTGAAGATATTGACAAACCTCGCCTATCACTTCAATATGACAGTTCTGGACAAAAAATTTTCAGTTATTATCTTTTAGGAAAAACTATTGAGAAATTATTACTAGAATCTTCTCCTTCAGCAGATAATTTAGTCAAAGCCAGAAAAACAATTGACAAATTTTTAGCTGATAAATTAGAAGAAGATGTAAAAGTTTACAAAAAATTTTCAACGGTGATCGCTAATAGAACTAAACTGATTAGAATTGAAACACCTAATTTAAAAAATGCCTTAAAAGTTTTTGAAACAATAAACGAAAGAGGAATTGGCTTAACCCCTGTTGATTTACTAAAAAATTATTTATTTATTCATACTGTTAAGGATAAAGATAGAGATCGTCATTGGCAATCTTTAACTAAAAAATGGGAAGAGCTACTAAAATTACTTTACGAAAATAAACAGCAACCATTACAGTTTTTACGGCATTATCTAATGTCTCATTATAAAGTAGATTTATCTAATACTTTTCCCGAAGAAGAAATTTATGATTGGTTTTTAAAACAAGGAGAAAAAGTTGGAGTTCAAACTGAACCACTTAAATTCCTAGATAATTTGATTTTAGCCGCAGAACATTATTGTAAATTTATTCAGGGAAAAAATATTGATGGTTCAAATAATAAATATTTAGAAGCTATCAGTAAAGTACAAGGTAGAGTAAAAGGACATTTAATTTTATTATTAGCAGGACGTTTTTTAGAAAAATCTCTTTTTGAAAAATTATCGTATTATACTGAAAATTTCCTTTTTATTATTTCAATTACCCGCAAAACTAGAAGAAAAGATTTCTATATTAATCGTGATTTTGCTTTATGGTCAAGAAGTTTAAGAGAAGTTAAAAATAATGAAGATTTGGAATTATTTATTAGTAAATTTTTTATTCCTGAACTAAAAGAATTAAAAGAAGATTTTAGAGAATCTATAATGCAAACATCTGGTTCAAATCTAGCCAAATACCGTTTAAAATATCTTCTGGCAAAAATCAATCAATATGTGGAAGAAAAATCTTTTGGTCATTCAGAGTCAATCTATTTTTACCTAGACAAATCAATAACAATTGAACATATTTTACCTAAATCTCATGCTCATCCAGATTCTGGAAAATTAGGGAATTTAACACTGCTTGAAAAAACAATCAATAGTTCAATTTCTGATAAGGACTATAAAGATAAAATAGATGGATATAGACAATCAAAAATCTTAATCACCAGAACTTTAGCTGAAAAAATGTTTATTGGAAATAACACACAATTAAATCGTGCAATGAGTGATCTTTGTCTTACTAATTTTGATATATGGGATCATAATTCTATTAAAAAAAGGCAAGAAATATTAGTAAATATTGCCATGAAAGTTTGGAGTTTAGATGTTCTTTAAAGCTATCTCCCCTAGCACGTCGGTTAGGTTATAGTCATTAAAAATAAGAATGAAACAGTTTAATAATATTAAAAATTTTCAAAAATCTTGATTGGTAGGCAATGCCCACCATACATAATTTTTCTAACTGTCTCAGTGTTATTTTAACTAATTATATATTTAAAACATTTTCACAAACTATTTTTCCACTAGCTATTAATCAACGTTTAATCATGTTTATTTCTAATCATAATCTTTCTTCGATGCCTTGCCCGTGTGGAAGTCAAAAACCATTAAATCAATGTTGTGATGTCTATTTACAAGGGCAATTATCTGCACCTACCGCCGAGAAATTAATGCGATCGCGCTATTGTGCTTATTATCTCAAAAATATAGATTACCTATTTAATACAGAACATCCTAACTACCGTAATTCAAATAGTCGATCGATGATTACTGTTACAGCAAACAGTCTTAGATGGCTTGGTTTAACTGTACTTTACACCGAAGGAGGCAAATCTGAGGATGAAACAGGTATTGTTGAGTTTATGGCAGTATATCAAGAAGGAAAGTCCGTAGCTCAACTGCACGAACGATCGAATTTTATCAAGGAAAAAGGTAAATGGTTTTACACTGATGGAGAGATTCTACCACCTATTCAACCTAAAAAAAATGAACCTTGTTGGTGTAACAGTGGCAAAAAGTTTAAACAATGTCACGGTAAACTTAGATAAAAAAAGATGCACTTTTTGTGAGGTGGGGGGTGATCGATCGAGATATGGCGCATTTTTAAATTCTTAATTCTTAATTCTTAATTCTTAATTTTATCCAAATCGTCCACTGACGTATTCTTGAGTAGCTTGTTCGACTGGATTTTGAAAGATATTTTCAGTTCGATCGTACTCCACCAGATAACCCAATTTGCCACTGCCACCATCAACACTTTTCGCATTGAAAAAAGCCGTATAATCTGACACCCGTGAAGCCTGTTGCATATTATGGGTAACAATAATAATGGTATAATTGCGTTTTAGTTCGTGAATCGATTCTTCCACTTTTAAAGTAGAAATAGGGTCTAATGCAGAACAAGGCTCATCCATTAAGATAACATCAGGTTGAATGGCGATCGTACGAGCAATACATAAGCGCTGTTGTTGTCCACCCGATAACGCTAAACCACTTTGCCTTAATTTATCTTTTACTTCATCCCATAAAGCCGATTTTCGCAAAGACTGCTCCACTAAATCATCCATATTACCCTTATAACCGTTTATTCTTGCACCCCATGCAATATTCTCATAAATGGATTTAGGGAAAGGATTAGGTTTTTGAAATACCATGCCAATACTACTTCTAAGTTTGACAGGATCAACGTTACTACTATAAATATTTTTACCACGAAAGGTGATTCTACCCTGAATTTTCGCACTAGAAACTAAGTCATTCATGCGATTAAAACATCTTAAAATGGTACTTTTACCGCAACCAGAAGGACCAATAAATGCGATCGCCTTATTTGTAGGAATATCTAAATTTACTCCGGCAACAGCTTTATGAGAGCCATAATAAACATCGACATTTTCAGCCCTTAAAACTGCCTCATCCATGACATCAGCAGAAGATAAATTACTCATAATCATTATTTAAGTTAATATAAATTTAATAAGATAATCAAGATCGATCGAATAGAGTTACTTCCTTTAGACGTGGGCAATGATCAGGATATTGGGTTCTTAAAAGACATCAAGCAATTTGCAAAACCCTGATTTTTTTTAACCAATGCACAAGGACGTTAATTTTCACTATTAAGATCAATTCATTACAATTATTAATAGGGGGATATAACACTAATTATAATTCTTATTTGAACACTAGAAGTTAAGATAAGATTAACAACAGAAAAATTCTTGAAAATTCAAAGCCTCGAAAAGTCAATCCTTAAAAACGAAGGGATAATTTAGTTAAGACGCATTTAACTGACTTTTTTTACTAACTGACGTTACGCACTCATGGGTTAAATTTTAATAGGTATCAGGTATCAGGTAGCAGGTATTAGGTTAAATTCAAACTGTTAATTTATAACAATTGCATTTTTAAAATAATCAAAGCTATAGGTGATAAAATTTATATTAATTATTTTCTATTAATTTGGCATGACTACTCTAGAAGAGTCTGAATTTTTTTGATTTTTAAACCTGAAACCTGACACCTCCAATCAACAACTAATTCTATTTTTGCGTAACATCAGTTACTAAGTATTGAAAATGACTCAAATGTTTACCTTTTCCCTCTTCCCTCTTCCCCCTTCCCTTTTCCCTCTCTCAATCAGTAAACTTAAATCCATCATCGCTTATAAATATTTGATGAACTTAATTTACCGTAAAATTATTTTATATACCCAACTATTTATTATTACTAATCATTTGTTAAAAATCTCCCCTTAAAACAAATATCAAGAAAATATTATGACTCAAAGTCCTCTTTCTACAGCCACCCAAAAACAAGATAAACTGAGAACCGCTCTTGTCAGTCCCGACTATTTTAATCCCTTTGGCAATAAATTAGTTCAATCAGGTTATGTTGACAAAGAACAACTAAAAAAAGCACTGGTAGAAGTTAGAAATACCAAAAAACCTTTAGTTAAAGTTTTAGAACAATTAACTCAAAGGGCATTATCTCCTGAATTAGTTCGTCAATATAAACAACATCATCTTTTTGAACTAAAAATTCTCTATGGTGTGGACTGTGTTGATCCTGAATCCGATGAGATTGCTTCCGAACACATGACGGAGTTAATCGAATCCGTTTTGCCGATACAGCTTTGTCGCCGTCATAAATTAGTACCTTTGCAACGTATTGATGGTGAGCCTCCTGTCTTAGTTATCGCTATGGTAAATCCCGATGACTTACAGGCTTTAGACGATGTGAAAAAATTATTACGCTCTAAAGGATTAGGGCTACAAAGAATCGTCATTACCGAAGAAGATTATGATAAATTACTAGCTAAATATTATGAGGAGGAGAAAGAACGAAAAAAAATAAAAGAAGCGAAAGAAAAGAAAAAAGAATTAGATAAATTAGCAGATGTTAGTGATATTGTTGATGACTTAGCAGATCATAGCCTAGAAGATGCTGATGATGAAGATGCAGGAGATTTGGCTTCTACCAATGAGGCAAACCAAGCACCCGTAATCAAATTAGTAAATACTATTTTAATCAAGGCTTTACAAGAAGGTGCATCGGATATTCATATTGAACCTCAAGAAGAAAATTTCCGAGTCCGATTACGCAAAGATGGGGTACTGCGTCAATATTTTACGTTGCCTAAGCATATTATTCCCGCCGTTACTGCTCGTTTTAAAATTCTGGCAGAATTAGACATTGCCGAACGCCGACTTCCTCAAGATGGTAAAATTCGCCGTATATTTCAGGGAAGAAAAGTCGATTTTCGGGTAAATACCCTTCCTAGTCGTTACGGGGAGAAAGTCTGTTTACGGATTCTGGATAACTCAGCAACTCAGTTAGGTTTAGACTTTTTAATTAGTGATCAAGAAACCTTAGATAAAGTTCGAGATATTGCTAGTCGTCCTTTTGGTTTAATTTTGGTTACAGGTCCGACAGGTTCTGGTAAATCCACCAGTTTATACTCAGTCTTGGCAGAAAGAAATGATCCGGGTGTGAATATTAGTACAGCAGAAGACCCGATCGAGTATGCTTTACCGGGTATTACTCAGGTGCAGGTAATTAGAGAAAAAGGCATGAACTTTGCTTCTATTCTACGGGCTTTTATGCGTCAAGACCCTGATATTATCCTTGTGGGTGAAACCAGAGACGCTGAAACCGCAAAAACTGCGATCGAGGCGGCTTTAACAGGACACTTGGTATTAACCACCCTCCATACTAACGATGCAGCAGGTGCCATCGCCCGTTTAGATGAAATGGGAGTTGAACCCTTTATGATTTCTGGGGCGTTATTAGGAGTATTAGCTCAACGTCTCATGCGTCGAGTTTGCAGTGAATGTAAAGAAGCCTATAACCCCACCAGAGAAGAATTAGCCCGTTTTGGCATGACTGCATCCAATGAAGAATCAGTTACCTTCTATCGTGCCAGAACTTTAACAGGGGAAAACCTACAAACAGCAACTGCCAATGGAACTGTTTGTCCAAAATGTGGCGGAAGCGGTTATAAAGGAAGGGTGGGTGTCTATGAATTTATGGTGATGAGTGAAAGACTAGAAAAACTCATTAACCAAGGCGCAACCACCGACATGATTAAAGAAGCCGCCGTAGAAGAGGGTATGACAACTATTTTGGCTTATAGCCTTAACTTAGTGCGTCAAGGACATACTACCTTAGAGGAAGTGGAACGGGTAACATTTACAGACTCTGGTTTAGAAGCGGAATTAAAAGCAAAACGCAAAACCTCTCTAGTTTGTAAAACCTGTGATGCTGAATTAGAGCAACAATGGTTAGACTGCCCTTATTGTATGACTCCTCGTTTTGGTGATGGCAAGTAAGGCAGGAGATAACCTGAGTTCGATATAAAATGATGAAGATAAGAGGGGGGAGAGGGGGAAGAGGGGGAAGAG
>NZ_JBLZFY010000059.1:0-26239 GCF_050753365.1 Geminocystis sp. CENA526 | reverse complement strand
TAATTGTTAATTGTTAATTGTTAATTGTTAATTGTTAATTGTTAATTGTTAATTCTTAGGGTGTTTGCCAGATTCTTTCATGATAGGCGATCGAATCTATTAAAGGATCGCTGTTATCATGGTGATGGTGATGTCCGTGATTATGATCATGATGATGGTTATGATGATTATTATGATCATGATGATGGTGGTGATCATCATTGGCTAAAGCATTAAGACGGAATTTGCACATTTCACAATTCATTTTAACTTCTCCGAGTTGCGTTTCTATCTCCCTTTCCCTAATTAACTCTAATAATTCTGGTTGTATTCCCATTTCTGGTAAACAAGTGATATTCACATCAGGATATTTTTCTTGATGTTCTTCTGAAATTGTATATATTTTCTTCATTAAAGCCCCCATAAAGAGGAAATAAGGAAGCACAATAATTCGTTTTGGTTGATATAGTAAGGCACGGCGGAAACCTTCTTCGAGGCGAGGATGACTGATGCCGATAAAGCAAATTTCCACAGTCTTATATCCACTTCCTTCCCATAAAATACGGGCTAATTTATACACATCCCCGTTAGCATCAGGATCACTTGAACCTCTACCCACAAATAATAGCACAGTATCTTCCCTAGAAATATGATCGGGATTGTGTTCTGATTGATCGAGCTGTGCAAGACGATTTTGCCATAAGTTGATGATACTAGGGGTAATGCCAAAGTGTCGCCCATAATGGAACTGTAGTTGAGGATACTTGAGACGAGTTCGATCGAGTTCATTGGTGACATCAAACTTATTATGACGAGCGGCGAATAGGAGTATTGGTAAAGCAGAAATATCGGTATATCCTTCCTTAACGCAGTATTCTACCCCTTCCATGATGTTGGGTTGTGTCAACTCCAGAAAACAAGGTATTACGGGGCGCGATCGATCTAATTCTTGATAGGTGTGAACAAAATCCATAAATACTTGACGACCTTGCTCATCTCTTGTACCATGACCAATCATTAGTAACGGACGTTGGTAAGGTAAAGGTTTTAAAACAATTTTTTGATAGTCTGAGGATATTTGATTAATAGGGAGAGTTTGCATTAAATTTTAAAATTGAATAGAGATGATAGATATATTTACTCAATTATATCGATCCCTTGAAATCTAAGTAATCCTAAACAGGGGGATAAGAAATGAGAAGTGAAAAAATTGGGATGTTAATTCTACATTCTAAAATCTTTGTGTCATCATTATCAATAATTTCGAGTCAAACATGATTGCTATAAATCTCACTTTTGCCTTATATCCAATTGTAGAGACACAAACTCCAATTCTGCTTGTCTGACTTCCTCAAAAGATGCTGATTGCGCCCTACCTTCTTTTAACCAATTTCTTAACAGTTCGATCGTCTCTTTTTGGGATACTGATAAAGGTACTTGATTTTTCAGCGCCTTTGCCACATCCTGATTATTAAACTCTCGATTTTGGTTAAAACCCAAATACATCGCATCAATGATAGCTTGTTCAATTTCTGCACCTACATAACCTTCACAAATACCACTCAAGGTTTTAATATCAAAATCTTGGGGAAAACGATTTCTTTTCGTTAAATGTACCCCTAAAATTTCTTCCCTTTCCGCTTTGGTGGGTAAATCTAAGAAAAATATCTCATCAAAACGCCCTTTTCTTAACAACTCTGGCGGTAACTGACTGATATTATTAGCGGTGGCAACCACAAAACAAGGTGCGGTTTTTTCCTGCATCCACGTTAAAATCGTACCAAAAACCCTCGTACTTGTACCGCCGTCTAATCCTCCAGAAGCAAAGGCTTTTTCCATTTCATCAATCCACAACACACAAGGGGCAACGGTTTCCGCTAATTGTAAGGCTTGGCGAGTCCGTTCTTCAGATTGTCCTACCAATGAACTAAATAATGCTCCAATATCTAATTTAAGCAAAGGTAAACGCCATAACCCTCCTATCATCTTCGCCGTTAAACTTTTACCCGTGCCGGGGATACCTATTAAAGCGATGCCTTTCGGTGCAGGTAATCCATAATCCCTCGCCTCCTGACTAAATGCCCTTTCCCTCAACCTTAGCCACTGTTTCAAAATTTCTAACCCTCCCACATCATTAGGAGTCTCATGCACAGCATAAAATTCTAAGGCTTGGGATTCTCGAATAATCTGCTTTTTCTCCTCAGTAACGATATTTATATCCCTATCATCTAATCTACCATTGGATACGATCGCCTTGGCAAATACCCGTTGTGCTTGGGCTGTGGTTAAACCGAGGGAGGCTTGAATGAGTTTTTCTTTTCCTAACGGGGTAAGATTCACTTTCACCCCCGGAGTTTTTGCCAAAGTATTTAAAACCCCTTCTAACTCTTTTTCTTTGGGTAAAGGAAACTCTACTATTACCGCTTCATCCTTTAATTCTGGAGGAATGGTGTTAAGGGGAGATGTCACCAACATCGATTTTTTCGTCATCTTCAATCTTTGAGCGACACTGCGTAACTTGCGTTTAATGGTGTCATTTTTCCAACAATCATGAAAATCCTTGAGAGTAAACAGAGCTTCTGTACTAGCTTTTTCAATTTGTTCGAGGGCGGTTAAGGCATCTTTTGCAGTGGGAAGGGAGGCTTTATCGTTAGTCAAGGAAATAAATCCATCGGCGACATCCCAACTAATACAGGGGCGTTGATTTTGATTACATACTTGTTTAATGGTTTGTATTGCTCTTTCTTCTTCCTGAGTAACAAGAATTATCAAGGTAAATCTCGATCGAAGATAGGTGTCTAATTCTTGCTGAAAACTCATAAGATTATAATGGGATAAAGTTGGTTTTATAGATGAGGATAAATGCCCGATATTTATATTATCAGTGGGGCGAATGGTTCAGGTAAAACTACCTGTGCGATGACAATTTTACCACAGTTTTTGCAAATTATGGAATTTGTTAACGCCGATGAAATAGCAAAAGGTATTTCTCCTTTTAATCCTGAATCGGTAGCGATTCAAGCTGGTAAAATAATGTTACAGAGATTGGATTTGCTAACGAGTCAAAGAAAAGATTTTGCCTTCGAGACTACCTTGTCATCTCGTCATTATGCTCGTTTTTTGAGAAAATGTCGGCAAATGGGTTATAGGATAAATTTACTTTATTTTTGGTTACAGTGTCCAGAATTGGCAATTAGTCGGGTGAAAAGAAGGGTTGAAAGTGGTGGGCATAATATCCCCGAAGATGTCATTATTCGCCGTTATCAAAGGGGTTTAAGTAATTTATTTAAGTTATATTTACCCTTATGTGATAATTGGTTGATTTATAATAATTCTCAGGAAAATATTGAGTTAGTTGCAACTTATTTTGAGAGGGAATTAATTATCGATAATCTTTATTTATGGTTTAAAATTAAAGGTGATTATAATGAGTAAAAGAGACTTAAATCCGTTGTTTCAAACAATCGATCGAGGTGTTAAATTAGCTGTTCAAGAAGCTATTAATAAACATCGAAAATTAGATGAAGCGATTAGTATTTATCAGGATGGTAAAATTATCACTTTAAAAGGGGAAGAAATTTCCAAATTTTTAGATATTAATTAATTAAATATGATTATTAAAAATCATGATATTTTTTGTAGAAATTGAGTTCAATTTATTGAACGGTATCTATTAGACGTGTAATTCATTACACGTTGGGATAATGGTTTTGAATCCTAATCTCGCTGTGTAATAAATTCCACAGCTAATGTTATTACATCCTGATTTAGTCCTTTCTGCTTAGATATTTAAAGTTATTATAATGATTAAAAGATTGTTGCGATCGTTTGAAAAAAAAGGAGAAAATTTAGTAGGAGAAACACTGTTAAATAATGTTAGTCTTGAAGAATTGCAAAAACTATTTAAAGTTGATAGTAGTAATCCTATGTATGATTGTTATTTAATAGAAAATAAAGAGCAATTTGATTATTTACAAAATAAATTTAATGTGAAATTAAATGATGAATTATATGATTATTATTTAGAAACTGATACCTTTTCGGAAGATAACTAAAGTATCTCTTAAAGACACAGGCAAGATGCCTGTTTTACGGTGGGAAAAACATAAATAAAATTTAGCTTTTAACTCCAATTAAACTCCTGATTTTTGATTTCTTGTACCATTTCCCCTGCTTCGGGTGTCATTTCTCGGCTGATAATTTCACCGCCTAAAATTGCTTCTAAGTCTTGGGTTAAGTCGAGACATTTTTGTCCTTTTACTCCCCTGATTTCTAATTTTACTTCTCCATTATCATCGATAAAAATATCTATTTCTTGTAAGTCCATAATCTTATTTTTTGGTAATTATTTGTTTAATTAACAATGATTTTAAGCCATTCTTCTTAACACTAAATGGATTTGATTTCCTTCTTCTACTTCCTCACTAACTAATGAAAATCCTTGCTCTTCTAATTTAGCTTTAGTGGCATGATAGGCATATTTTTGGTTAAGGGTTTTTACAAATTGGGCTTGTTGTATATCCCTAATTCCCCACCAATCAGCTACGATTTCGTAATTATCTCCCTGTTTTTGAAAGCCAATATCATAGTTGGGATTACTGGTGAAGATTTTTAATTCTGCATTGGTGCGATTTCCGCTATAACCGTTAACTTGCACGTTGCCTTCTTGATATTTATAACCTAAGTCTATTAAGGCTTGTTTAAGGTATTCTTTTTCAACTATTTTCGTTTTTAAACGGGTAAAATGTGACATAGTTTTAACTGTAATTATAAAAAGTTTTTATTAAAAATAAATTGGTTTAAATAAATAATTCTGCATCAACTCCAAAAAAATCTGCTAAGGCTTCTTCGTTTTCGGCTTCGGTTTTTATCTCTTTGGGGGGATATTTTTTAAACATTTTTGTATATTTAGGTATGCTATATTTTCTTGTTAGGTATCTATTATTCTATCTAATTAAAATTTATACATTGGTAAAAAAATAAAGATTGAGGAGATTGCTTCGTGCCTCGCAATGACAGAATATTTAAAAGAAGATTAATCCTCGATTTCAATGTCGAACTCTCCTGCCTCCGTAATAATGGGGGCATCTTCAATGTCAATGTCAAAACCACGATAGTTATCGACTAAAGCCAACATAAACTCAAGCCAATTACGTTGATTTTCCAAGAGATCTTTTCTTTTTAAAGTGTATTGAATCCAATCATAATGATCGATAATTTTAAATAGTTGCAAATCATCTAAAATATCTAAATCATCTAAACCAGATGGGGAAGATAGTCTCCATAACTTTATTGTATTGTCTCTACTACCCGAAGCCAAGAGAGTTCCCTCCTTGTTTATTACAACATTCGTGATCCAATTAGTATGACCAGTGAGACTGTTTAGTAATCTACCAGAAGGTAACTCCAATAATCTGATAGTTTTTTTTCTAGTACCCAAAACTAAGAGAGTCCCCCCATTCATCACTAAACTACTAATATTACCAGTATGATCCCTAAGAGTGTTAAGTAATCTTCCCGAAGGTAGCTCCCATAATTTTATAGTTTTATCTTTACTAGCAGAAGCTAAAAGAGTACCTTTCCCATTCATCACTAAACTACTAATATTACCAGTATGATCCCTAAGAGTGTTAAGTAATCTTCCCGAAGGTAGCTCCCATAATTTCATAGTTTTATCTTTACTAGCAGAAGCTAAAAGAGTACCTTCCCTATTCATTACTAGATGATTAATCGAATCAGTATGATCAATAATGTTATGAAGTAGTCGCCCTGAAGGTAACTCCCATAATTTTATAGTTTTATCGTCACTAGCAGAACCTAAGAGAGTGCCTTCCCTATTCATTACTAGACTCGTAATCTCCTCAGTATGACCTGAGATAGTAACAGTTTCTGAATTATCATTGAGCCAACAGATTTTATCTGAGAGATTAGGAATTACTTTTTTCCCTAAATGAAACAAATGTTGTTCAATGGATTTTTCTCCTTTAATAAAATCAAGGGAGTGAATTTGTTTTAATAATTGTTGACTATAAAAAGGTGGTGCTTGTTGGGCTAATTTCCATTTTTCGAGATCATTATTGGTTTTGCTCAAAAGTTCAACGGTTACTTGCCAATCATAGTCTGTCATTAATTCAATATTATTCCTTTTTCTTTCAGCAAAAATAACCTGTAACCAATCACTTCTGCCTGATATTTTAATTTTTTCTGTTATCTTTTTTCGTAAAGAAGAATCTGCATGAAAGAAAACATTTTGAAGGAGATTTTGGTCAAAATCAATTAGCTCGTATCGCTTCCATTGTTCAGCTATAAAATATATCAGAGATTTACAGCTAGGATCTTGTAAAACATCCCCCATTTTTTTTGCATTATTAGCAATAATAGTATCTGTATCACTAAATGTGTTTATCAGTATAATTGTTTCTTCTAAATTCAAGTTTGATAATAGCTTTATTTGTCCTGTTTTTAATGCCGTTAATATTTTCACATCTAAAGGATAAGTCGCAAAATAGTTTTGATTGATAATAATTTTTTCTAATTTTTGTTCTCTATTTTTTACCCATTGTTTACACAAATAATTAATTCCTACTTGATTGGTTAAATTATTTAAAACTTTAAGACTATTATTAGCAATAATTGGATCTTTATCTGTTAAAAGTTCTAATAAAATTTTTACCCCTTCTTCACCTTCATTTTTAATTAATGATAATTGTTGTGTTTTAAAAGCGGTTAATATTTTTGCTTTTAAAGAATAACTAGCTATATATTTTTGCTTAATAATAATTTTTTCTAATCTTTTATCTTTATCTTTAATCCATTGTTTACACAGATAATTTATATTTTCTTGATTCATTAAATTATTTGAAACTAAAACTTTAAAACTATTATCTGCAATTTCTGAGTCTTGATCTTGTAAAAATTCCAATAAATAGTTTAATGCGTAACTATTTATTGTATCTATTAAATTCAATTGGTTAGTTTTGAGAATAGTATAAATTTTAACTTGGGCTGGTTCAGTAGCAATCCAATTTTTTTCAATAATTAATTTAATAAGTAAGTCATCTCTTGTATGAAAACATCGATCACAAACAATATTAATTTTTTCAATATTATTAACTTTGTTTAAATAAGTATAGGTGGTATTCCGAGAAAAATTGATAAGACAATTAAATTGATTCATTAACCTTTTAAAATCATTCAAATCTCCCTCTTGAATAACACGTCTAATTATTTTTGTTTGATTAATTTTGAAGAAAACTGATCTTAGAAATATAATAAAAGTATTAATAGTAATACTAATAATTAATGCTATTTTCAATTCTTCTAATAGGAAAAGCAAAATGGCAGTTAATATAGTAAAAATCCATAAATAAATAAAAATATTCCTTATTCTTTTCCAACCGAACAGGTAAATTAAATACAATAATACAAAAATAGCAAAAGCAAAACCCACTATAGCCAAGAAACCACTTAATCCTATTTCCATCAAAATTATAATTATGTCCATCAACATTATAATTAGCATTACTATTGCATAAATTACAACCATTATTTTCTTTCCTACTATAAAAATACAATTGCCAATTGTGTCATGAGCAAACTTAAATTATTTAATGTTATTGAGTTATTAACCGATATACCAGAACGAAATCTTAAAAAAGGTGAACAAGGCGCGATTATTGAAGATTATGAAGATGGAGTTTATGAGATAGAGTTTTGTAATAATTACGGAGAAACGATCGCTTTATGTCCTATTTCTCAAAGTAAATTTATGGTGGTTTGGAGTTCTAAAACAAAAAGTTGGCTTACAACTGCTGTTGTCAATTAATTATAAAGGATTTTGGGCTTAATAGTATTAAGCCCCTACAAGGATGGGCTTTTTTAATTATTTATTAGGAGTTGGGGGAAGGAGCGATCGAAATGGAAAACCCAGAATTAGATTAAGTCAATTTTTAAGGGTTCGATCGAACTTATATTTTTAACTTTTACATTACAATAAAACTAAAAAAAGTAGCGATACTCTTGAATATTTAGAAAACTAAAGGAATTTTAACATGAGTACAGTAACGGAAAACGACTTGAAAGAAGTCAAAGAGTTAATCACACAGCTTAGTAATCGAATAATTACCCAAAATGAGCAAATTAACGAGAAATTAAATGATATGAAGGTAGATATAGCTACCTTAAAAGAAGGTCAAACTGCTATAAATAAAAGACTAGATACGATCGAAACCAGTTTAACAAAAAGGATAGACGGTATAGACACTCGTTTAAATACCCTAATAGCGGTTACATTTACTGCGTTATTAGGAATTATCGCAAAATTAATCTTCATCAAATAATTATTGCTATAACTTGACATATGACTACTTTTAAAAAAGGTTTTAGCAATTCTAATACTTATGCAAATCAAGAATTAGAGGAGTTCGATCGAATTTAAGAGAAAAACAATAATTTAAACACTGAAACATTAAAAAGGATTAAATTGCTACCAATTCTTGAGCTTGTTTTAAAATTTGATCATTAGCTTTTTTTGTTTCTAAGGTGAGATTAATATTTCGGGATAATTTGGCTATTTCTAATAATTTAAAATCAACTTTTTTTTCATTTTTAATCCAAAACCATTCTAACACCTCATCTAAGTGCCAAATAGCCTGATGGCTTTTAAAAAATGGGTTAGGAAATGTATCTTTATTCGTGTATTTTTGAATATTTTGTTTACTACATTCCAAAATTTCTGATAATTCTAGTACTCCCACTAAATCAGGGGAAACTTGTATTAAAATGGCGGTGGGAATAACCGATTTTACTTGTTGAATGGCACTATAAACGGCTTGATAAGCTGATTCTGATTCTCTCATAAAATCTAGTACGATCGATCCCCTCTGCCCCATGCCGACGATAGCATCTCCGCATCCTGCTTCATATAACGGATCTAAATACATTTCAATATCTATTTCTGTATCGAAATCAAAAATTAAACTAAAATTATAGTAATTCATCTCTATTTTCCTCACTATAGATTCTTTAATTATCCATCCTTTTTGTTGGGCATATTCAATTATCTCTCTGATTTTTTTATGAGGATGTTTTTTCTTCATTTTAGTTTCTTCGTTGTTGATCAACAACCTTAAATTCAAAATACCATATATTTTCTCTGAGTTTAATTAAGATTACTTAAAGAAAAATTCATATATTTCTGTTTCTAGGTTCGATCGAATCTCAACATAAAAAATAAAATTAGAGATTAAAAGCTATAATTTCTATAGAACTTATAAAAACAATAGAAACATGGCAGGTAAAACACTTTCGGCTCACGTTGATCTGGAAACGGCAGAGCGTATAACTTCTGTCTCTAAACTGGAAAATCGATCGCTATCTCAAATTGCTAGTGCTTCCATTAAGTTGGGTTCTATGTTACCTCCAAATGCTTGGTCAGTTTTATTACAACTAAGTAATACTGCATCAAAAACACAATGGCAAGAAATTGCTCAAGATATTACCAGAGTATTGTTAGATCATCAATATAAACTAGCGGAGGAAAAAATCAGTCAAAATATCGATCGAAACTGGTTAAATACTTTAGAAACAGAAGATGATATTTTATTAGCCTCCATTGAATTAACTCGTGATGTGTAAACCTTTACGATTATGTCTTGATCTTAATATTTGGTGTGCTGCGCTATTAGCAGATATTAAAGGAAATAAAAATTCTGCTTGTCAAAGCATAGTAAATTTTGTTCGTTGTGGTAAATATGCTTCAGGAAAAATAGAGTTAGTTATTTCTTGGGGAATGTTAAATCGTTTGGAAAAGGTACTATTAAGATTAACTCCTCTAGCGAAGGATGCTTCTTTTTATGTGAATGCGATCGCCAATTATGCTCCTCAACTAACACTGGGAGGTACAGGGGTGATTGCGATCGATGACATTGAAGATCAACTGGTTTTAGAAACGGCTTTAGCAGGAAAAGCTGATATGTTAATTACAGCTAATTTTCAAGATTTTCTCAATAAAGATGTAGAAATTATTATTCCCCAAAAACATGGAATTTATCATTCGCCAAATCATAATATTAATATTATTCATCCCTATTTAGCTATTAATTGGCTAAATCAAGGAAATATTCCTTAATTAAACTAAAATGGTAGTAATTTATGGGAGAAATGAAATTATGAGTTATAGAGATATTATCACGATCGAAGCTGGTAAACGAGGAGGAAAACCTTGTATCCGCAATATGCGTATAACTGTTTATGATGTTTTAGGTTGGTTAGCAGAGGGAATGACGATAGAGGAAATTATCGATGATTTTCCTGAGTTAACCCAAGAGGATATTAAGGCTTGTTTAGCTTTTGCAGCCGATCGAGAACATCGTTTAGTATCAATGGTAGGGTAAAAAGTGAGATTACTTTTTGATCAAAATTTGAGTAGAAAATTAGTCGGAAGACTGGCTGATATTTTCCCTAACTCTACCCATGTTCAATTTTTAGAGATGACATCTGCAAATGATAATGAAATTTGGGAATTAGCAAAATTGTCAGGTTTTATAATTGTGACACAAGATGCTGATTTTGCTGAAAAAAGTCGTCTCTACGGTTCACCTCCAAAAGTAATTTGGTTAAGATGTGGAAATACTACCACAAATAAGGTTGAGTTTATTCTACGTTATAGCATAGAAGTAATTAAAGAATTATCTGAAAATCCGATCCTTCATTGTTTGGAGTTATATTAAAATTAAGAGGTTCGATGCCGAAGGCACAGCGAAGCTGACCGAATTTAAGAGAAAAATAATAATTTAAACACTCAAAAGTAAGTTATGTTATTAATAAATAAACAGAAAATTGAGATAATTACTAAACGTTTAAAAAGAGACTTTAAAGAAATTTATCTTGATCGATTAAGCCAATTAATTTTATTTGGTTCACAGGCGAGGGGAGATGCTCAACCTGATTCAGATATTGATATTTTAGTAGTGTTAAAGGGAGAAGTTAACCCTGTAGATGAGATTAATAGAAATAGTTATTTTATTAGTGAGTTATGTTTAGAATTTGATGCTTTAATTAATTGTTTTTATCTGTCTGAATTACAATTTAAAGAAGGAAATAAACCTCTTATTAAGAATATAAGAAAAGAGGGTATTATTTTATGAATAAAGAAAGGGATAATTTCATAATTAAGGCTGAACAAAGTTTAAAAGCATCACAATTATTATTAGAAGGTGGTTATCCTGATTTTGCCATAGCAAGGGCTTATTACACTATGTTTTATTTAGCTTCCGCTTTTTTAGCAGATCAAAATATGAGTTTTTCTAAACATTCTGCTGTAATTTCAGCTTTTGGGAGGGAGTTTGCTAAAACTAATTTAATACCGAGAAAGTATCATGAATATCTCAAAAAAGCTCAGGATTTAAGACATTTAGGAGACTATGGTGAAATTAATATGATTGACATTTCTCAAGCTGAATTAGAAATAGAAAAAGCCAAAGAATTTTTGTATTTTACTAATGACTATTTTAAATTAAATTAACCCACAAGGATATAAAGGCTTGTCAGATTTTGAGTATAAAATTTGAAATTGGTGGGAAATGCCCACCCGACTAAAAATATAATAAATTTCTTTTCCTGACAGTTTAGCATAATATAATTGAGAGCGATTGACTCTACCGAATAGCGCTAAATATAGAGTTCGTAGCACCAAGTGCAACTTAATAATTGCTCAAATTCCAATGGCAAAAACAATCTAAAATAGAGAATTAATCACTAATTGATTCATTATTGAAAATATGAAACCTGCTCGTATTAGTCGCATTATACCAGATTCGATCGCTGCCGAAATGGGTTTTGAGGTGGGGGATTCGATCGAAACTATTAATGGCTTACAACCAAGAGACTTAATTGACTATCAATTTTTTTGTGCGGATGAATATTTAGAATTAGAAGTAATAGATAAAAGAGGAAAAAAACATTTTTTAGAGATAGAAAAAGAATACGATGAAGACTTAGGTTTAGAGTTTGAAACCGCACTTTTTGATGGTTTAATTCAGTGTAATAATAAATGTCCTTTTTGTTTTATTGATCAACAACCTGACGGCAAAAGAGATACACTTTACCTCAAAGATGATGATTATAGGCTTAGTTTTCTCTATGGTAGCTATTTGACTTTAACAAATTTAACGGCTAAAGAATGGACAAGAATTGAGCAAATGCGGTTATCACCTTTATATGTTTCTGTTCATGCTACGGAAGCAGAAATTAGGAGTCGTTTGTTGAAAAATCATCGTGCAGGAGAAATAAAACAACAGTTAGCATGGTTTGAAGAAAAACGTTTACAAATTCACGCTCAAGTGGTAGTTTGTCCTAATATTAATGATGGAAAGCACCTCGAAACAACTCTTTTAGATTTATTCTCCTTTCATAAAGGGGATATTCCAGCCGTCATTAGTGCAGCGATCGTACCTGTAGGGTTAACGAAATTTAGACCCGACAAAGATGAATTAATCCCCGTGACTCCCGAAAAGGCGAGGGAAGTGATTAAACAAGTACAAGAATTACAGATTGAATTTAAAAAGAAATGTGGTTCAACTTTTGCATGGTTAGCGGATGAATGGTTTTTGATAGGGAAAGAAGAATTACCCCCTGAGTCTCATTATGAAGACTATCCGCAAATTGGCAACGGTGTCGGCTCAATTCGTCAATTTATCAAAGAATTTCAGACTATTGCACAGGAAAAATTGCCTTCTAAAATATCCACTCCAAAACAATTTACATGGATTGTAGGGAATGCAGTGGAAAAGGCTTTTTTACCCCTTGTTAATCGTCTTAATCAGGTGGATAATTTACAAGTTAATTTAGTGGCTTTAAATAGTCGATATTGGGGGCAAGAAATAACTGTGACGGGGTTATTAACAGGGGAAGATTTGTTATATCATTTAAGGGATAAAAACTTAGCAAAAAATGTTTTATTACCCTCAGTTATGCTTAAGCATGATGAACAAAAATTTTTAGATGATTTAACAGTGGAAAAAGTTGCTAAAAAATTAGATATTAATATTTTTCCTGTTAAAGATATTAACCATTTGTTCGATCGAATTACCGAATAGGCACTCGGTTTATAATGTAAACTAAAATTAAATTAGGAGTAACGGGCAATCACTCCTAATCAAATATTTATCAACTTAATGAGGATTTTACCATGAGTACTGTAACAGATAACAATTTAAAAGAATTAAAGGATTTAATTAACTCCAAATTTGAACAAGTCGATCGTCAATTTCAGCAAATTAATTCTAAGTTTGAGCAAATCGATCGTCAATTCGAGCAAATTAACTCTAAGTTTGAGCAAATTAATTCTAAATTTGAAAAGGTATTTGAGGAGTTTACTGATGTTAAAGTTGAGATAGCTACCATAAAAGAAGGACAAAAAAACATCGAAAAAAGATTAGATAATCTAGACAAAATTGCTTTCAGGGTTTTCGGAGGCATAATCATAGCTTTATTAGTTGGTTTAGTCAAAATGCTTTACCCTAATCTACTTGGTTAAATATTCTTAGATAGTCTTTATTATGAGATATATTTTGACAACCTGAGTCGAAATGTTCATAAAAGTTACGCAGAATAACTATTTTGATTAGATTTTAAAACTATCTATAGTAGTTGGTGGGCAATGCCCACCCTGCAATAAATTGAACTCTATATTTTAACAAGATTTTTGCATGGCAAAACAACGAAAAAAGTCAGATTTTCCTAGTAAAATATGTCCTGTTTGTGGACTATCTTTTACATGGCGTAAAAAATGGTCAAAATGTTGGGATGATGTTAAATATTGTTCCGAAAAATGTCGCAAAAATAAAAATAATGAGTAATTTGTAGGTTGGGTTAGTGAAAGCGTAACCCAACAAAAACGTCTTTATCCATTTGTACCAAAAGCGATTGGGAGATTGCTTCGTACCTCGCAATGACAGAAAAGAATCACACCTTCGCAATGACGTTATGAGAATGAGATTGCTTCGTGCCTCGCAATGACAAAATTAAGAATTAAGAATTAATATAGTTTAATCTTTTCCTGTCCTCCTGTCTTATCTCCATAATTGTCTTTATGTCAACCCCATATATTAGGCGGCAGGAAATATTTGTACTGTTTTTGGAACTAGATCGAGTTTAACTTTTGTACCAACAGGTAACTGTGTTTTAACATCCGTGCGCGCGTGAAGTCTTTTTCCCGATAAAGTTTGTAAACAATAACGATATTCTCTCCCTAAAAATTCTCTCTCTTGAATCACTGTCACCCCTTCTTCATCGGGTTTTAAAATAACATCTTCTTGACGAAACATTAATTCTCCTTTGTCGAAATTTACGGGAGTATCAATACACCATTCCCCTAATTCTGTACACCATAAATTGCCTTCTTTGGTGGCTTGTAAAAAGTTGGCTTGGGTGACAAATTCGGCGACAAATTTACATTCTGGGCAACTATAAATATCTTCAGGTGTGCCTAATTGCACTAATTCCCCTTGTGCCATAACTCCTATTTTATCAGCGATCGCCATGGCTTCTTCTTGATCATGGGTGACGAAAATTGCCGCCGTGTTGGTACTTTTAAGAATTGTTCTCACTTCATGGCGTAATCTTTCCCTTACTTGTACATCTAGGTTACTCAAAGGTTCATCTAATAAGATTAACTCTGGTTGGGGTGCTAAAGCCCGTGCTAAGGCGATTCTTTGTTGTTGCCCTCCTGATAATTCATGAGGATAACGTTTTTCTAATCCTGTTAAGCCCACTAAATGCAAAACCTCCGCAACTCTTTTGTTAATCTCTTGATTGTTGGGGCGTGGTTTTTTGCTTTTTAAGCCAAAGGCAATATTCTCGGCTACGGTTAAATGAGGAAAAAGGGCGTAATCTTGAAATACCATCCCTGTATGTCTCTTTTCGGGTTCTACCCAATGTCCTTCTCCTGTAACTATTTGTCCACCTAGCTCGATCGAACCTTGTTGGGGTTTTTCAAATCCTGCAATAATTCTTAAAAGGGTAGTTTTACCGCATCCTGAAGGACCTAATAATCCTAATAATTCCCCCTGTTGTAGAGTAAAATTAACTTGGTTAACGGCAGGTAGTGAAGTCCCAGTAAATTGTTTTGTTATCCCTTTTACTTCAAGAATTAGTGAATCTGTCATGATTATTTTTTTAGATAATATAAAAATTTTAATAAGAATTGTTCTCAATAATTTTAATATACCATGACGATCGACAAAATGAACAACATTATGCCGTAATTATTTAGGAGGTGCTGAAAAAGTCTTTTGATAAGGATAGTGAATAGTGGAGAGTTTTCAACTATTAATTATTAATTCTCAATTCTTAATTCTAAAATGGCTTGATATTGTTTCAATTCTTCTGGTGATAAAGGCTCAAGAAAATCACTTTTAGCAAATATTTCTGGTGACATTTGAGGAATTTTGGGGTTGTTTTTTCCATTTAATTCTAAGGGTGACATTCCATTGGTAAATAGGTTAATTTGTTTTGCGGAGGTTTCTTGCCAACAAAAGTTAATTAACTCCGATATTTTCTCTAATTTCTCTTCTTGATTAGGGGTTGATTTCGGTTTTACCCATACATCCGCCCATAATGCCGTACCCGATCGAGGTATAATTCCCTTAATATTACGATGATTTTTGATAATTGGTAGTATATCTGTTGACCAACCCACAGCCAACCATGTATCTCCCATAATTAGGGGTTGTAAATAGTTGATAGAATCGTAAAATTTCACTTGTTGCTGTAGAGTTTGAAATTCTTGGGCAACTTGGGGAATCGAATTAATATTTTTCGTATTGTAAGAATAACCCAATTTTTTTAAGATTAAGCCAATAATTTCTCTGGGTTGATTTAATAATGATATACGATGCTCAAGGTTCGATCGCCATAAATCCTCCCAGTCTTCTGGTTGCCACCCCAAAGCCTCAAATTTATCTTGACGATAGGCAATCATGGTATAACCCCAACGATAAGGCGCACCCCAAAATTTGCCATTATCACTCAAATTTCCTTCTTCATCTCTGATAATTAACTGTTGAAAACGAGGGGGAATATTACCCCAATTACTCAATTTATCTAATTCTAACGGTTCGATCGAATTATTCTTAATAGCATCCTTTAACCAATAATCCCCCAATGTCATTAAATCCCATGACGTATTGTCTTTTGCTTGTGGCAACTCAAGTAATATTTTATATATTTCTTCGATGGAAATTTGAGGTTTAAAATCAATGATACCTAAACTTTGATACTGTTTTTGTAACGATGCGATTAATTGTATGGGAAGTGAGCCTTGCAGTAAAGCAATTTGTAAATCAGATTGACTTTCACAACCTGACACCATAGAAGCAAGGGCTAAACTACTAACTAACGACAAAAACGATCGACGATTCATAAATAAGAATTAAGAATTAAGAATGCAGAATGAAGAATGAAGAATTAACAATTAACAATTAACAATTAAAAACTCCTCACTATAAACTATTCACTATTCACTATTCACTATTCACTATAAACTATTCACTATTCATGGGGGTAAGCCATTTGTCGTAAGTCGATAGCTCGATCGAACTCCTCAGAGGAAAGATAACCTAACTCAAGGGTAGCTTGTTTGAGAGTAAGGTGTTTTTTATGGGCAAGATGCGCGATTTTAGATGCTTTATCATAGCCAATTTTGGGGCTAAGGGCGGTTACTAACATCAAAGATTGATTGACTAATTCATTGATTCTAGGAAGATTAGGAGTCATATCCTTAACCGTAAAATCCGTAAAGTTATTACAGCTATCCCCTAAAATTTTGATAGATTGCAAAACATTATAAACCATCATGGGCTTATAAACATTCATATCTAAGATACCACTAGCCCCTGCAAAACTCACCGCCGTATCATAACCCATAACTTGCACAGCCACCATCGCTAAGGCTTCACACTGGGTGGGGTTTACCTTACCCGGCATTATAGACGATCCGGGTTCATTTTCTGGTAATTGTAACTCATTAAATCCTGCTCTAGGTCCACAAGCCAATAAACGAATATCGTTAGCTATCTTATACAATGAACAAGCAAGGGTTTTCAATGTGCCACTTAACATCACCATAGCATCGTGAGCGCCCATGACAGTAAATTTATTCGGTGCAGTTATGAAGGGTAAACCCGTTAATTGAGCGATACATTCAGCAGATTTTAAGGGAAAACCAACGGGCGCATTTATACCCGTGCCTAAAGCTGTGCCTCCTAAAGCTAATTGATAAATGTGGGGTAAGGCTTGATGGATTCTCGTTAAATTATCGTCTAACATCCCGACATAACCTGAAAATTCCTGCCCTAAACTCAAGGGTACAGCATCTTGTAAATGAGTTCTACCAATTTTAATAATTTCTTTCCATGTCTCAGCTTTTTCTTGTAAAGCGTCTCTTAATTTCGTCACCTTGGGGATTAAACGCTCATGGATTGCGATCGAAACTGCTATATTCATGGCAGTAGGAAAGACATCGTTAGAAGATTGTGACTTATTGACATCATCGTTAGGGTGAATCGGATTTTTACTGCCCAACTCCCCTCCTGTTATTTCAATGGCACGATTAGCGATGACTTCATTAACATTCATATTCGATTGTGTACCGCTACCTGTCATCCAAACGTATAGAGGAAAATGATCATTTAACTTTCCTGCGATAATTTCATCGGCGACTTGGGTTATTAGTTGAGTTTTTTCCGTAGATAATACTCCCAATTCGTTATTAGTGATAGCGGAGGCTTTTTTGACTATGGCAAGGGCTTTTATCACTTCTAAGGGCATTTTATCTTCCCCTATAGAAAAATAATGTATCGATCGTTGCGTTTGTGCGCCCCAGTATCGATCGGATTCTACCTCAATTTGACCCATGCTGTCGGTTTCGATGCGGATATTTTTTTTCGCTTCACTCATAATATTTTTCACTTCACTATAAATATTCATTTCTACTATATAGCAGTTATCAGTTATGAGAATTTGTTATTTTAAAAGGGAAGAGGGAAAAGGAAAGAGGGAAGAGGGAAGAGTTAAGACTTTTGGTTATTTTCAAGAATTAATAGAAAATGTAAGTTAAATGCGTCTTAGCTTATCTCTTATCTTCTTTGAAAATTTGACATAAAATTTTCTCCTTGCCCGATGTTTTTATTTTTAATACCCTTCTCAAGTTATGCCTTTAAGTTGGAATGAAATCAAAAATCGATCGATCAATTTTAGCCACGAATGGGCTAATGAAACCTCAGAAAATGCTGAAGCAAAATCATTTTGGGATGGATTTTTTCATGTTTTTGGAGTCTCCCGAAGACGGGTTGCCACCTTTGAAAAATCTGTAAAAAAGTTAAATAATCAACACGGTTTTATCGATTTATTTTGGCAAGGAGTTATTTTAATTGAGCATAAATCAAAAGGGAAAAATTTAGATAAAGCCTATCAACAAGCCTTAGATTATTTTCAAGGATTAAAAGAGTATGAATTGCCTAAATATATTCTCGTTTCTGACTTTCAAAAATTCCGTTTATATGATTTAGATAATGACACAATCAACGAATTTGAATTAAAAGACTTTGTTAATAATGTTCACTTATTTGACTTTATTGCAGGGTATGAAAAAAGAGTATATCAAGAAGGCGATTCTGTCAATATCCAAGCCGCCGAATTAATGGGAGAATTGCACGATCGACTCAAAAAAATCGGTTATACTGGACACGAATTGGAAGTTTATTTAGTAAGACTATTATTTTGTTTATTTGCAGACGATACTAATATTTTTAACAAGGGAATTTTTCAAGAATATATCGATTTGCACACCAAAGAAGACGGGAGCGATTTAGCCATGCACCTTGCTTCTATTTTTCATGTATTAAATCAAGCAGAAAATAAAAGACTGAAAAATTTAGACGAAAATTTAGCTCAATTTCCCTACGTTAATGGCAAATTATTTGAAGAAGTTTTACCTCCTGCTTCCTTTGATAGTGAAATGCGAGAAATGTTATTAAAAGCCTGTAGCTTAGATTGGGGAAAAATCTCCCCTGCTATTTTTGGTTCAATGTTTCAAGGGGTTATGAATCCCACTCAAAGACGTAATTTAGGCGCTCATTATACCTCTGAAAAAAATATATTTAAAGTCATTAAACCTCTATTTTTAGATGATTTATACACCGAATTTGACAAAATAAAAAACAATCAAAATAAACTTAAAGAATTTCACGAAAAAATCGCTAATTTAAAATTTCTTGATCCCGCCTGTGGATGTGGCAACTTCCTAATTATCACCTATCGAGAGTTAAGAGAATTAGAAATAAAAGTATTAAAAGCGTTGTATAAACAAGAGCAATTTATTGATATAAATATCTTCATTAAAGTTGATGTCGATCGATTTTTTGGCATCGAATACGATGAATTTGCTGTGAGAATTGCAGAAGTTGCTTTATGGTTAATTGATCATCAAATGAATGTTAAAGTTAGTAATAAATTTGGTCAATATTTTGTGCGTTTACCTCTCCTTAAATCCGCTACTATTATTCATGGTAATGCTTTACAAATCGATTGGAAAAATATTATTAATCCCCCCCAACCCTCCTTACTAAAGGGGGAGAATGGCATAGATTTTATTTTAGGTAATCCTCCTTTTGTTGGCAAAAGTTATCAAAATTCACAGCAAAAAGCTGACATGAATTTAGTGTTTAATGGGGTGAAAAATGCAGGGGTTTTAGATTATGTTTGTGCATGGTATCTCAAAGCCTCTCAGTTTATCCAAAATACTAAAATTCGTTGCGCTTTTGTTAGTACAAATTCCATTTCTCAGGGTGAACAAGTGGGCATTTTATGGGAGGAATTATACACTAAATATAAGATAAAAATTCACTTCGCCCATCGTACTTTTTCTTGGAGTAATGAAGCAAAAAATAATGCAGGAGTCCATTGTGTTATTATTGGCTTTGGTTTAGAAAATATCGACAATAAACGTCTTTTTTCCTACGAAAATATTAAGGGTGAAGCTACAGAAATTAAGGTAAACAATATCAATCCCTATTTAGTCGAAGGTAATGATTTAATTATTTCTAGTCGCAAAAAACCGCTTTCTAATGTACCTGAAATTAACTTTGGCAATATGCCTAATGATGGAGGCAATTTTTTATTAACTGAAACGGAAAAAGAAGAATTATTGAAAGTCGAACCTCTGGCAGAAAAATATATTAAACCTTTTTTAAGTGCTAAAGAATTTCTTAGTAATGAAAAACGTTATTGTCTTTGGTTAGTAGATATTCAACCTCAAGAATTAAAACAATTAAAGTATGTTAATGAAAGAGTTAAAAGTGTTCAACAATTAAGATTAGAAAGTAAAAGGGAAGCAACACAAAAATTAGCTAATTTTCCTACTCTTTTTGGCGAAATTAGACAACCTAATACTAATTATTTATTATTGCCTCGTGTCTCCTCTGAAAATAGAAAATACATTCCTATTGGCTTTTTTAATCAAGATTTTATTGCAGGAGATAGTTGTTTAATTATACCTAATGCAGATTTATTTTTATTTGGCATATTAACCTCAGAAATTCATACAACATGGGTTAAATATGTCTGTGGAAGGCTAGAAAGTCGTTTTCGTTATTCTAATACTATTGTTTATAATAACTATCCTTTCCCTGAAAATGTGACAGAAAAACAACGGGAAAAAGTAGCAAATTTAGCTCAAAAAATACTGGATATTAGAAACAATTATCCTGATAGTAGTTTAGCGGATTTGTACGATCGATTAACCATGCCTAATGACTTAGTAAAAGCCCATCAAAACCTTGACAAAGCAGTGGATTTATGCTATAGAAAACAACCTTTTTCCAGTGAATTAAACCGCATTGAATTTCTGTTTAATTTATACGAAAGTATGACAGCACCGTTATTAAAAATTGACAAGAAAAGTAAAAATCCCCGTAAATAAACGAGGATTAATAGGTGTTATATTTTTTAAAGAATAATTATGAGCAACTAACAGATTTATCGCCACGATTAAAGGCTTCTACCGCCTCAATAACTTTCTTTAAATCTTCATCATTCTGCATTTGTGCTAATTCTGAAGGAAACTGATTGCTAACAGAGTTAACATACTCCATAAAATAAGTACTGTGATTCATGCCGTGACGACGTGCCACACTATGAAAATCAAAATCATTTTTCTGAGTCCATTGAGGAATATTATTTAAGTCAGTAATATTTAGCTTTTTTTGTTCTTCAACTGCTATACTAAATAACAATTTAATCGCCATAAAAAATGCCGAAATAATTAAATAATAAATTAATTAGAAGAATAACCATGACAATAATGACAAACAATAATTTTATTATCAGATCGAAGATGAATCAGAATTAGAATTAATGATTAATTGGGCAAAAAAAGAAGGTTGGAATCCGGGTAAATACGACCTAAAAACTTTTTATCATACTGATTCACAAGGCTTTTTTATTGGTAAGTTAAATAATGAATCGATCGGTTGTATTTCTGCTATTTCCTATGATGAATATTTTGGGTTTTTAGGTTTTTATATAGTCAAATCAGATTTTAGAGGAAAAGGTTACGGGATACAATTATGGAGACACGCCCTTAGTCATTTAAAAGAAAGAAATATTGGTTTAGATGGAGTAGTTGCTCAATAAGAAAACTATCAGAAATTTAGCTTTAAAATCGCTTATAACAATATTCGTTATCAATGTCAAGTTGATAATAAAAAGTATGATATTTCAAACAATTTAATAGACTTAAATAAGGTTAATTTTCAAGAATTAATGACTTATGATAATCAATGTTTTCCTGCGTCAAGAGAAAAATTTTTAAGTAATTGGATTACCCAAGAAAAAAGCGAGGCTTTAGGTTTTATAAAAAATCAAGAATTATTAGGTTATGGTATAATTCGCCCCGCAGATAATGGTTATCGTATAGGTAGTTTATATGCAAATAATTTAGAAATTGCTGATCAAATTTATCAAGGTTTAACTATCCATAAAAATAATTGTCAAGTGTTTATCGATATTCCTAGCAGTAATTTATTGGCTCAAAAAATAGTAGAAAAATATCAAATGTTGCCAGTTTTTGAAACTGCTAGAATGTACAATAAAACCTTTCCCAATGTGGCAATTAACAAAATTTTTGGAGTCACCACTTTAGAGTTAGGTTAGCTTGAAAATTTGGAATGAAAATTAAATAATTTAGTTGAGTCAGATTGTCACTGCGAGGCAACGAAGCAACCTGAAGCAATCTCTCTCTTAAAATAAATTGTCTATTTTATTAAATCCTTATTCCTTTAGAATTAATTTCTTTTTTCACTATTTCTGCTAATTGCTAATTACCTAATCGATATATTTTTCATCAAAGTCGAGTTAATAACTTTGCCTTTTATTTGTTTATCTAACCAATAGGTATTATAAGATAAAGATTTTAATTGAGATGGTGTGACTTGCCATGATTGTTGCGGTGAAAATAAGACTAATTCCGCAGGTTGCCCTATTTGTAACTTAATTGGTTCTTGATTTAAACACTTTAAGGGGTTAACACTTAAACTGCGCCACAATTCCAAAGGCGATAATTCTCCCGTGATAACCAGATTTTGCCACAATAAAGGCAATATTAATTCTAAACCGATCGAACCTTGGGGCGCATCAGCAAAAGCAACGGTTTTTTCTTCATAAGTATAAGGAGTATGATCCACCACGATCGAATCGATGATATTATCTTTTATACCCTGTACTAAAGCAGTTCGATCGATTTGAGTACCCAAAGGAGGCTCAAACCTAAGATTAGGGTTATAACTAGCTATCATTTCCGTATTCAACAACAGATGATGCCAATTCACACTTGCCGTGATGGGTAAATTATTTTCCTTCCCTTGTTTAATTAATTGTACTCCTCGTGCGGTAGAGATGCGCATTAAATGAACAGGAGTTTTCGTTAAAGACACCAATTCTAAAATAGAAGCAATAGCAATAGTTTCCGCAATTTCGGGATTGCCTACCAACCCAAGACGAACAGATGTACGACTTTCCCTCATAACTCCATTACCCCTTAATGACATATTAGTAGGCACTAAAGCCACAGGTAAATTAAAAGGATGAGCGTATTCTAATAACTTTCTGACCAATTGTAAATTGTTATGAGGGCGATTATCCGTAAAACCGATAACACCAGCCTCCGCTAATTCTGCCAACTGTGCCATAACGTCACCCTGCAAATTTTGAGTTAACGCCCCCCAGATATAAAATTCAGTATCAAAGGTTTTTTGTTTTATCCATGCCACGATACTAGGATTGTCGATAACAGGATTCGTATTCGGTAAAATTCCCACACGAGAAAACCCTCCAGCTTGGGAGGCTTCACTTAAACTTGCTAAAGTTTCCCTTTCTTCGTAGCCCGGTTCACCACTGCGACTATACAAATCCACTAATGCAGGTGCTAAAATTAAACCCGTGCCGTCAATAATTTCTGTTGCTTCATCATCAGAGATAATATTATCGCTAATGTCTGTAATGATACCCTCAGTTAACAATACATCACTAACTCGATCGATGTCAGAAACTGGGTTTAAAATTCTTATTTGTTGAAAAAGTTGTCTATTATTCACAGTGATTTCTCTAAAAATTGGATTTTACAATCCCTATCACTCGAATAATTATACCCTAAAGGATCAATTACCTATGGTAAACTGAGAACTCATATTCCATGCCTGAGTAACAATTTTACTTAACCATTGTCGTTGTACAGGATCAAGTATAGGATCATCTTGTAAAACTTCCGCAATTAAATCTTCTAAGGATTTGCCCTGATAACGGGCAGATGTAACAACTTTAGCAATAGCTTGGGCTACCATTTCTTCAGAAATGCGATTATGGGGAGAATCAAAATCATAGGTAAAGCAGGGTATCATCATAGGTAAAAAATAAGAATTTGATTAAGATTTGTAAACACTTTTTCATTTTAAAGTTTTTAAGAGTGTAACGCAAAACCCAATTATTAGATCAAAATTACTTATTTTTTTAATATTTTGTAATTAACACAGAGGGAAAAGGAAATAGTTTTTAATTGTTAATTGTTAATCGTTAATTGTTAATTCTTTTATTAAGTTTTATTAAAATAACTGATTTTAGTAGCAATTTATACAGAATTTTGTTTAAGATATGGATATATGAAAAAAAATTTAAAATTTTAGGAGACAAAGATATATGAATACCCAAAATCAAGCCCGTGCATTAATGATGCGTCATCATCAAATGATTAAAAATCGTCAACAATCCATGTTAGGACGCACCGCCGAAGAAATCGGTATGGATATTAACCCTTCAGAATATTGGAATCCCACCCAAGGCAAACCTAACGCTAGTTTCCGTGTAAGTTACGATCGTAGTCATGCTTCCTTAAGTTAATCAATGAATAGTGAATAATTGATAGTGAATAGTTAATAGTTATTAAAACCGACTTTACTCTAAATAATATAAGGTTTCGAGATTGCTTCAGATTGCTTCGTGCCTCGCAACGCTGCACGATTTATTACATGGTGGGTTATTAATTAACGACTAAAACTCACCTTAATTCCTCATTCTGCATTCTTCATTCTTCATTCTTCATTCTGCATTCCTCATTAATTAATCGCTTCTTCGTACATTTTCAGATATTCAAGAGCGGATTTATACCAACTGAAATCCTGATTCATTGCTCGAATTTGCAGTTTTTGCCATTCTTTTTTAAAACGGAAACCTTCGTAGGCTCGAATCATGCAAGTATATAAGTCTAAGGGTTCATATCGATCGAAACTATAACCAGTACCCGATTCAGTGCTAGGATCAAAGAAAGATACCGTATCCACTAAACCGCCCGTTTTGCGTACAATGGGAATTGCACCATAACGCATAGCCAATAATTGACTGATACCACAAGGCTCAAATCGAGAAGGCATTAAGAAAGCATCGATACCGCTATAAACCCGCCGAGAGATAGCTTCATTGTGTAATAACTGTACAGAAATTCGCCCCCGATGACGGGAAGACATTTCCCATAACTGGGTTTCGTAAAATCGATCGCCCGTACCGAGTATAATTAACTGAGCATCCGTATAAGCCAAGAATCGCTCGATCGTTTGTAATATTAAATCAATACCTTTTTGCTCTACTAAACGAGTCACCATACCCACTAAGAAAGCATTGCGGTTAACATCTAAACCTGACTCCTCCTGAAGGGTAATTTTATTAAAACGGCGTTTATCAAGGGTTTCAGTGGTAAAATTTTGCTGAATTAACTTATCTGTGGCTGGATTATATTTATCAATATCAATACCATTAACGATACCGCGCATTTTACCGCTCAACCAAGACAGTAAACCGTGTAATTTTTCGCCGTATTCTTCTGTTTGAATTTGTTGGGCATAAGTAGGAGATACCGTATTCACTAAATTAGCAAACTGTATCGCCGCCGCCATGGTATTGTCTCCTTGCATATACCAAGGACACCACGTCATTTGTTCTAATAGTTCCCGTCCGGGTCCTTGATAAGCTAAATTATGAATAGTAAAAATAGTACTAATATCAGGAGACTCGTGCATCCACACAGGAATCATTCCCGTATGCCAATCATGACAGTGAATAATATCAGGTTTCCAATAATTCCAAGCAAATTCAGCCGCACCATTAGAAAAAAAGGTAAAACGCCAATATTCGTCATCCCCTCCATAAACATTGCGCCCTCCAAAACAAGGATGACCAAAAAGGTACAAAGGCACATCAGTATCAGGTAAAACAGTTTCATACACTGCAAATTTTTGAAACATGGCATCACCCCACCAAATTGGTTCACTAGGAACATCTAACTTATCTGGTAAAAAGCCATAATAAGGCATCATAATCCGTACATCGTGACCTAATTTGCGTAAAATTTGAGGTAACGCACCAACAACATCTCCCATCCCCCCAACTTTAGCTACAGGTGCAGCCTCCGCCGCCACAAATAAAATTTGCATAGTAATCTCGTTTAACTGTGATTTCTAAAGACTAGGGTGATTGTGACATAATCTCAGTACCAATGCAAAAATTTTTTTCTAATTAGCTTAAACGGCGAGAAGCCCCACACTTTGTTTTCGAGTAAAAAAAATAATTAAAACAAGTGTGGGATGAATCGCCAGTGACGTGATAAAATAACTATAGGTTAACCACCTCAACCGATGACACAAACGTACGGCAAAAA